>SGZG01000033.1 GCA_004214185.1 Flavobacteriales bacterium
ACAAACGCTTTGTATATGGGAGGCACAATTTGGTGACTTTAGTAATGGTGCCCAAATAATGATTGATCAGTACTTATCGGCTGCTGAAGACAAGTGGAAATTACAAAATGGTTTAGTTTTATTATTGCCTCATGGATATGAGGGTCAAGGTGCTGAACATTCATCTGCTAGAATGGAAAGGTATTTACAATTATGTGCAAAAGATAATATGTATGTTGCAAATTGTACTAATCCATCAAACCTATTTCACTTATTAAGACGTCAAATGGTAACAAAATTCAGAAAGCCACTAGTAATCTTTACGCCTAAAAGTTTGTTAAGACATCCAAAAGCTGTTTCTAGTGTTAGTGATTTTTCATCCGGAAAATTTTTACCACTAATAGAAATTAGTAAAATTGAAAACTCTAAAATAGAACGACTTGTATTTTGTTCTGGAAAGTTTTATTATGATTTGAATGATTACATTGAAAAAAACAATATAATTGATACTGTACTTGTTAGGTTAGAGCAGCTTTTTCCACTTCCAATTGACGAAATAGATGAAGTTTTAAAAAAATATTTAAATGCAAATGATATAGTTTGGGCCCAGGAAGAGCCTAGAAACATGGGTGCTTGGAGTCACTTATTATTACATTCAGATAAGTTTAGAGATTTTAGGGTTGCATCTCGAAGATTTTATAGTTCTCCATCTGCTGGAAGCAGTACTAGATCAAAGAGACGGCATAATGAGGTTATAGAGTATGTTTTTGATCCATCAAAAAATAACATGAGATAATGAGTTATTTATTTACATCTGAGTCAGTAAGTGAAGGTCATCCAGATAAGGTTGCCGATCAGATAAGTGATGCTATTATTGATAATTTTCTAGCATTTGATAAAGATTCAAAGGTTGCTTGTGAAACTTTAGTAACAACAGGTCAGGTCATTCTTGCAGGAGAAGTAAAATCAAATGTTTATTTAAATATTCAATCTATAGCTCGAGAGGTTATTAAAGAAATAGGATACAATAAGAGTGAATACTTATTTGATGGAAACTCTTGTGGAATTCTTTCATATATTCATGAGCAGTCACCTGATATTAATCAAGGTGTAGATAAAGATAATCCTGAAGAACAAGGTGCAGGGGATCAAGGTATAATGTTTGGTTATGCCTGCAACGAAACTGAAGATTTTATGCCCTTAACTCTAGATCTTTCTCATAAGTTGTTAATTGAATTGGCAGAACTAAGAAAAGAAAATAAAGAGATAAAATATTTAAGACCTGATTCAAAGTCTCAAGTTACTATTGAATATTCTGATGATAATGTAGCTCAAAAAATAAAAACTATTGTGCTTTCAACTCAACATGATGATTTTGACAAGGAAGAAATAATGTTATCAAGAATTAAAGCAGATGTTCTTTCAATTTTAATTCCAAGACTAATTAATAAATATCCTGATTATAAAAAATACTTTAATGATGATATTGAATACCATATAAATCCAACAGGAAAATTTGTTATCGGAGGACCGCATGGTGACACAGGCTTAACTGGAAGAAAAATCATTGTTGATACCTATGGAGGAAAAGGAGCTCACGGCGGCGGTGCCTTTTCAGGCAAGGATCCAAGCAAGGTTGATAGAAGTGCTGCTTACGCAGCAAGGCACATTGCAAAAAATTTAGTAGCTGCTGGAGTTTCAAATGAGTGTTTAGTTCAGATAAGTTATGCGATTGGAGTTTCAAAACCTATGGCTGTTTATGTAAATACATATGGAACTTCAAAAGTCAATTTTTCGGATAATAAAATATCTGAAATTGTAAGCAATCTATTCGATCTTAGACCTTATTTCATTGAACAAAGATTGAAGCTTAGAAATCCAATTTATAAAGAGACATCAGCTTACGGTCATATGGGCAGAAAACCTGAGATTATTAACAAAAAATTTCTTTCTAGTTCCGGTGAGTCTAAAGAGCTAGAAGTAGAATTATTTACTTGGGAAAAATTAGATTTTGTTGACAAGATTAAAGAATTAATTAATAATGGCTAATAATAATTATTTGAAATATAAAGTAAAAGATATTTCTCTTGCTGATTGGGGAAGGAAAGAAATCAATCTTGCAGAAGCAGAGATGCCTGGATTAATGGCTCTAAGAAAAGAGTTTGGTAAAGAGAAACCATTAAAAGGAGCTCGTATTGCAGGGTGTTTACACATGACTATTCAAACTGCAGTTTTAATTGAAACATTAGTTGAAATGGGAGCTGAAGTTACATGGAGTTCATGTAATATTTTTTCTACTCAAGATCATGCAGCAGCAGCTGTAGCAGCAGCTGGAATTTCCGTATATGCTTGGAAAGGAATGAACGAGGAAGAATTTGATTGGTGTATTGAACAAACACTTTTTTTTGGTGAAAGCAAGAAGCCACTGAATATGATCCTCGATGACGGAGGAGATCTTACTAACTTGGTTTTGGATAATTATCCAGAACTAGTAAAAGAAATTAAAGGACTTTCTGAAGAGACTACAACTGGTGTTCACAGGCTATACGAAAGAATGAAAAATGGAACCTTACCTCTTCCAGCAATAAATGTAAACGATTCAGTGACCAAATCTAAATTTGATAACAAATACGGTTGTAAAGAAAGTGCTGTTGATGCTATTAGAAGGGCAACTGATGTAATGATGGCAGGTAAAAGAGTTGTTGTGGCTGGGTATGGTGATGTAGGAAAAGGGACTGTTGCTTCTTTTTCAGGTGCAGGAGCAATAGTTACTGTTTGTGAAGTAGACCCTATTTGTGCTTTACAGGCAGCTATGGACGGATATGAGGTAAAAAAAATGACTTCGGTTATTTCTAATGCAGACATTGTTGTTACTGCAACCGGCAATAAAGATATATTGAAAGAAGATCATTTCAGACTAATGAAGGATAAAACAATCGTATGTAATATCGGTCATTTTGATAATGAAATTGATATGGCTTGGCTCAATGATAACTATGGAAGTTCTAAAATAGAAATCAAACCACAAGTTGATATTTATACAATTGAGGGTAAAGAAGTGATTGTACTTGCAGAAGGAAGACTTGTTAATTTAGGTTGTGCTACAGGGCACCCTAGTTTTGTTATGAGCAATTCTTTTACCAATCAAGTGTTGGCTCAATTAGAACTTTGGTCCAATAGCGATAACTATAAAAATCAAGTTTATATGCTTCCAAAACATTTGGACGAGAAGGTAGCCAGGTTACATCTAGAAAAATTAGGAGTAGAGCTCGAAGAATTAACGACTGATCAAGCTGATTACATTGGGGTTAAAAGAGAAGGACCTTTTAAACCAAGTTATTATAGATATTAATTTGTATTTTAATATTAATGTAAAGAAATTATGATTTTAGAAATGAAAGTTCCATCTCCAGGTGAATCAATTTCAGAAGTTGAAATTGCAGAATGGCTTGTAAAAGATGGTGACTTTGTTGAAAAAGACCAAACTATAGCTGAAGTTGACTCTGATAAAGCAACCTTAGATCTTCCTGCTGAAGAGAGTGGGGTAATCACTTTAAAAGCCGAAGAAGGAGATGCTGTTGCTGTTGGTCAAGTGGTTTGTTTGATTGACACCTCTGCAAAAGCTCCAAATACTAATAAAGCTGATAAAAAAGAAAAAGCCATTGAAGTTGTTAAGCCAGTTGTCAAACCAAAAGAAATTGCTGTTGAAAATAGTTTTGCAAAAGGAACACCATCACCAGCAGCTTCTAAAATACTAAGTGAAAAAAATATATCCACATCCTCAGTTTCTGGTTCAGGAAGAGGGGGCAGAATTACAAAAGACGATGCTTTAAAAGCATTACCAAAGGTTGATTTAAATGCTATTGTTAAAGATAGAAAAATTGAAAGTAAGAAACTTTCAATGTTAAGAAGAAAAGTTGCTCAAAGGCTTGTAGCTGTAAAGAATCAGACGGCAATGCTTACTACTTTTAACGAGGTTAACATGACTCCAATTTTTGAACTTAGAAAAAAATATAAGGATCAGTTTAAAGAGAAACACGGAGTAGGTTTAGGTTTTATGAGTTTTTTTACTAAAGCAACTGTTCAAGCTCTACAAGAATTTCCGGATGTTAATTCAATGATTGATGGAGATCAACAAGTAAAGTATGATTTTTTTGACATAAGTATAGCTGTATCTGGTCCAAAAGGATTGATGGTTCCTGTTGTTAGAGATGCTCAAGATTTAACATTTTCTGGAATCGAAAAAGAAATTAAAAGATTGGCTTTGAGAGCCAGAGATGGTGAAATCACAATGGATGAAATGACAGGAGGTACTTTTACTATTACAAATGGTGGAGTTTTTGGTTCAATGTTATCAACACCTATTATAAACCCTCCTCAGTCTGCAATACTTGGAATGCACAATATAGTTGAGCGACCAATAGCTGTTAATGGTAAAGTCGAGGTTCACCCAATTATGTATCTAGCACTTTCTTATGATCATCGTATTATCGACGGAAAAGAATCTGTTGGATTTTTAGTAAAAATTAAAGAGGCGTTAGAGAATCCTGAAGAATTGTTGATGAACAACGATATTTCTAAAGCTTTAGAATTATAGCCCCCTTTATAAAGAAACATTAAATGTTATATTTGTAAAAAAAAAAAAAATGACAAAGAATTTTTTTAGTGTATGTTTTCTTTTTTTAAGTTTTCATATTTTTTCTCAAGATGTTGAGGCAATGAAATCCGCAGCCAGGTTTTCATCAGATTCAGAGCTAACATCCTATATAAATAAAGCAAAATCAAGCGGTCTTTCATTAATTGAGGTAGAACAACTTATTAATGCTCAAGGTGCTAGTGCTTCTGAACTATCAAAGCTTCGAACTTTATGGAATGCAGCTGCATTAGACTCTTCTTTATCTGTTGAAGTTCTAGAGGATACACCTATTACATCATTTGGAGAAACAGAAATCACTGAAATTAAGCCAACAGAAAGTGACAGATTTGGAAGTAATTTCTTTTTAAATAAAAACATAACTGAAGTTCCACAGCTTTTTATAGCAACTCCTAATGATTATAGATTGGGGCCTGGCGATGAACTAATAATCAGTCTCTATGGCGCTTCAGAAAATTCTTATTCGGTTCAAATTTCAAGAAATGGAACAGTTAAATTTGATAGACTGGCACCTGTTTATCTTTCTGGTCTAAGTATTAAATCTGCAAAGGCTAGACTAAAAAACAGGTTGTCTAAGCTTTATGCAGGACTGACTTCAGATGACCAGTTAAGTAAAGTGGATATTGATTTAAGCCTTCAAAAGGCCAGAAGTGTCGTAATAAACATTACTGGTCAAGTTACAGCACCGGGAACTTATACAATTTCAGGATTTAGTTCAGTTTTAAATGCACTTTTCGCAGCTGGTGGTCCCAACGAAGTAGGATCTTTCAGAAATATTAAACTACTTAGAAATGGTAAGCTTAGCAAAACAATTGATTTATACGATTATTTTGTAAGAGGGATATATCCCAATGTTTACTTGAGAGATCAAGATGTAATATTAGTTGATGCTTATGATAAACAAGTAAATGTAGATTCAGGTTTTAAAACAAGTGCTTTGTATGAATTAAAAGAAAATGAAACAATTGAAGATGTCTTAAATTTTGCTGGTGGATTTTCTTCCAACTCCTATAAAGATAAATTGTATATAAATAGAATAAACTCTTACTCACGATCTGTTCTAGAAATTTCTAAAAGTGAATTTTCAAAATCGGTTCTTGTTGATGGGGATATTATAAATGCTAAAACAATCTCTGATTTTGTTACAAATAGTATTTCTGTTGAAGGATCAGTATTTCTTCCAGGGGTTTATGATTTATCAAAAGTTTCTAATGTAGGTCAATTAATAAGCGCATCAAAAGGAATGATGCCTGATGCCTCATCTTCTGCAATAATTTACAGAACCAATATGGGTGTAGAAAATGAAATAATATCAATCAATTTAAAAAACGATGATGACTTAAATATAGAACTTGTAGATCAGGATAGATTGGTTGTCTTTTCTTTAAAAGATTTTGAAATTGAAAATTTAATAAGAGTTATTGGCCAAGTCAATGAACCAGATAGCTTTATTCATAAGACCGGTATGAGAATCAGAGATGCAATTCAACTATCGAAAGGATTTAGTACAAATGCAAATTTGAAAAATGTTAAAGTAATAAGAAATATCTCTAATAAAAACGAAAAAAATATAACTCAAGAATTTATAATAGATTTTTCCGATGAGCTGAACCTTAATAACATTAAATTATATCCTGATGACATTATTGCTGTCTCAAAATTACCTTTTTTACAACCTATTCAATCATATAATGTTAAAGGAAAAGTCTCTACAGAAAGTTCTTATCCAATTTCTTTTAAAAAGTATTCGGTTATTGATGCTTTTCGTGAAAATATTAGATTACTCGAAAATTCCTCAACTGAAGGAATATATATTGAAAGAGATTCAATTAAAATTCCTATTGAAGGATCCAGAGTTTCAATTGAAATTTTTGAACCAGAATCTAATTTTGAACTAGTGAGTGGCGACATCATTCAAGTACCTGCTGTTAACAACACAATTGTTATTAGTGGTAGTGTTCAGCAAGAGTCTATAATTCCATATAAAAAATCTATTACTTTCAGGCAAGCCATAATTAGCTCTGGGGGAATTACAGAAAATGCTGATTTAAAAAGAGCATATATTGAATATCAAAATGGTCTTAAAAAATCTGTTAAACAATTTTTGGGAATCAGAAATTATCCTAAAGTTTTACCTGGATCCATAATTTTTGTCCCAGAAAAATCTACAGATAGAAAAGTAACAAGTGTTGCTGAAATAGTTGGTTATACTACAAGTTTAGTTTCAATAATTGCCTTAATAAAAAGTTTATAGATTATGAATGAAATTCAAAATAGGCAAATAGCTGAAGATGAAATTGATCTAATTCAACTTTTAAAAAAAGTTTTTAAAGAGAAAAAACTAATTTTTAAATGTTCAATTATAGCTGCTATTGCTGGTGTTGCATTTGCTTTATTTCAACCAAACCAGTACACATCATCAACTACTTTTATTCCACAACTAAGCTCTGATGTAAAAACAGGGTCTTCCTCTTTAAGTGGATTAGCCTCTCTTGCGGGAATTAATTTAGGTGGAATAGAAGGTTCTTCAGAGTTCCCACCAACATTATATCCCCAAGTAGTTGAAAGTGTTCCTTTTAGATTAGAGCTTCTTTCGTCAAATATTCAAGTTAATAATGAAGAGTTAACACTGAGAGATTATTTTCTTGAAAATAAGAACTCATTTAATTTTTTAGGAACTGTAAAAAAATACACAATAGGTCTTCCTTCTTTAATTTTAGGTTTATTTAAAGCTGATGAAAAATTTGTTTCTGATTCATCATCTATTTACAGTTTAACAAAGGAAGATAATGAGTTATTTAGAAAGTTGTCTGAGTTTTTCTCACTTTCAATAAACGATAAGGAAGGTTTTATTTCAATGTCATTTACTGATGAAAATAAAAAAGTTTCAGCACAGGTCGTTCAAACTGCACAAACCCTTTTACAAAATAAAATTATTGAGTTCAAAGTAAAGTCATCAAAAGAATTATTAGACTTCACTTCTAACCAATATAATGAAAAGAAGAAAGCATTTGAAAAACTTCAAGATGAGAGAGCTGTTTTTGTAGATAATAACATAAATATTTCAAGTTCCTTATTTCAAAATAAACTAAGTAGAATTGAAAGTGAATTAAGCATTGCTCAGAACGTAGTACAGCAATTAGCCTCTCAAGTTGAACAAGCTAAGTTACAAGTCAATAAAAATACCCCAGTATTTACGACAATAAAACCTGTAAGTGTACCTTTTGAAAGAAGTTCACCTAAAAGAGCTCAAATAGTGATAATTTCTATTTTTCTTGGATTTATCATTTCTTCTGGATATGTTCTATTAAAAGAGCCTTTAATTGAAATTATAAAATCAATTAAATCATAGTTTTAAATAAAGTTTATTTGATTTGTAGTCTAGAATTGTTTTAGATTTTTTTAAAAGATCAGCTCCAATTATACCGTCAACAGATTCAATTTCTTTTTCGTTAAAAGTTTTATTAATGTGACTCATATCAAAAGTTACCAAATCAATTAAGCCTTCCCATTCACTAACTACAATAAAATTTTTTTTTGAAATGTTAGTATTTGACATTTCACTTGTAGCACTTGAAGCGCTAATCTTACTTTTTTTGCTTTCTAATTTAAATTTATTTTCTTTAGTAATACAAACACATGAGTTTGATGCTCCTGAATCTAAAATAAACTCTCCATTAATACCATTAATCTTAGCCTTAATTAAGTAGTGCTTGGTTTTTAAAAAAATCAGATTTACAGAGCAATATCCCTTATTTTTTAAAAATTTGTTTAGAGTTTCTGACATTTATTAAAATTACCTTAAAATATTAACTTTGACATGTGCAAATAATAGATACTCATACTCACCTGTATTTAGATCAGTTTAAGGAAGACATTGATAACGTTATTTTAAGAGCTAAAGAAAATGGAGTTAAAAAGTTTGTTTTTCCAGCTATAGATTCCTCAAGTTTTGAAAACATGCATGATCTAAAAAATAAATACCCTGATAGTATTTATTTAATGACAGGACTTCATCCAACTGATGTTAAAGAAAATTATAAGGAGGAATTAGGTTTTGTAATGAAAACTTTAAAAAATCATAATTATGTTGCTGTTGGAGAAATTGGAATTGATCTTTATTGGGATAAATCTTTTCTTATGCAGCAACAAGAAGCTTTTAGATTCCAAATAAGATTGGCAATAAAAAATGACTTGCCAATTGTTATTCATTGCAGAGAAGCTTTTGATGAAATTTTTGAAATATTAGATGAGGAAAATTGTGAAACTCTACGAGGAGTTTTTCATTGTTTTACCGGAGATTTGAATCAGGCAAAAAAAGCGATTAGTCTTGGATTTATTCTAGGAATAGGAGGAGTAGTAACCTTCAAAAACGGAGGAATTGATAAATTTTTAAATCAAATAGACTTAAAACATATTGTTTTGGAAACTGATTCCCCTTATTTAGCACCTGTTCCTTTCAGAGGAAAAAGAAATGAATCTTCTTACATTATTTATGTTCTTGAAAAACTATCAGAACTTTATAAACTTCCAAAAGAACAAATAGCTTCAGTCACTACAAATAATGCTAAAAAAATGTTTTCTCTTAAATAAGAATCATTATTTTTGAATTCTTCTTTAAAGAGAGGTGGCCGAGCGGTTTAAGGCGCACGCCTGGAAAGTGTGTATACGCCAAAAGCGTATCGAGGGTTCGAATCCCTTCCTCTCTGCAATTTTAAATACATACTGAAAGGAATGTATTTTCCTCATATAATTTATTTAATAGTTTGTCTAAAACATTATTTTTATTTCAACTTTTTACATATATTTAGAAACTTTAAAATTAACTACGAATAAAAAATTAAGTAATGAAAAAAATATTATCAATTTTTATGATAGCTACGATGTTTATCTTTAGCACCAGCAATTTAAGCGCACAAGACGAAATGGTTGAAGATGTAAATCAAGAAGTTGTTGAAGAATCTATGATTAGCTCAGAACCAGTTGTTGAAGAAGAACCAGCACCTAGAGGTTTTACTCAAGAATTAAAAAATAGATTTATTGAAGGCGGACCTGGTTTTATGGGAATTGTACTTGCTTGTCTAATATTTGGATTAGCTATAGCCATCGAAAGAATCATCTATTTAAATTTAGCAACAACTAACACTCAAAAACTTACTAGTGATGTTGAGGCAGCTCTAAAATCTGGAGGAACTGAAGCAGCAAAAGAGGTTTGTAGAAATACATCTGGTCCAGTTGCATCTATTTTTTACCAAGGACTTGACAGAGCAGGTGAGGGTGTAGAAAGCGCTGAGAAAGCTGTAGTAGCTTATGGAGGTGTACAAATGGGACAATTAGAAAAAAACGTTTCATGGATATCATTATTTATTGCTTTGGCACCAATGCTTGGTTTCATGGGAACTGTAATTGGTATGATTCAAGCTTTTGATAAAATTCAAGCTGCTGGAGACATGCAACCTTCTCTTGTAGCAGGTGGTATTAAAGTTGCTCTTTTAACAACAGTATTTGGATTAATTGTAGCGATAATACTTCAAATATTTTATAATTATATTATTTCTAAAATAGATAGTATTGTAAATGACATGGAAGACGCTTCTATTACATTAATCGATATTCTTGTAGCACATAAAAAATAATAATATGAACATTCAAAAAATAACAAACTATTTAGTAATAGGACTTGGTGTTTTGGGTTTTGTTTTTTTAGCATTAATCCTTTTTAAAGGCGATGATGCCATTGAGATGGATGCTTTGCAAGGTGATTTTGGATCTATATCATATATCATTCTTTTAGCTCAAATAATTTTAGTTATTGCTGTGTCTCTTTCACTTGGTTTTTCTATAAAAAACTTAGTTTCTGATTCCAATAAATTAAAAAGCTCATTAATGTCATTTGGAGCTTTTGCAATTGTATTAATTATAGCCTTTGTTTTTTCATCCGGTGAGGAAACTCCCTTGCAAGACGGAAAGGTTTTGTCTGCATCAGGAGCGAGATGGGTTGAAACTGGTATTAGAACATTTTACTTTTTAACTGTAATTGCTTTGTGTTCAATGGCTTTTGGTTCTGTTAGAAAACTAATAAAGAAATAAAATGGCTAGAAAATCACCAGAAGTAAATGCAGGTTCTATGGCGGATATCGCCTTCCTGTTACTTATATTCTTTTTGGTAACAACAACTATTGAGACTGATTCAGGGATTAACAGAAAGCTTCCTCCAATGGAAGAACTTATAGATCCACCAGTTATCAAGGAAAGAAATATTTTCACAGTTGTGGTAAACAAAAATAATATGATACTAGTTGAGGAAAAACTTATGGATTTAAGTGAGGTAAGATCAGCAGCTGTAAAATTTTTAGATAATGGTGGTGGAGTTGGAGAAGAAGCATGTGAGTACTGTGAAGGAGATAAAGACAGATCTTCCTCTGACAATCCTGAAAAAGCAATTATATCACTTAAAAATGATAGAGAAACAGACTATAAAGTCTATATTTCTGTTCAAAACGAACTCGTTGCAGCCTACAATCAGTTAAGAGACCGGGAATTCCTTAAGTTATACCCAAATGAAAGAATGTCCTTTGTTGAAGCTAACAAAAAATATTCTGATCCAAGAACTAGTGTGAAAGTTAAAGCAGATCTTAAACCTAAGTTAGATGTTATAAAAAAAATGTTCCCTCAAAAATTATCTGAGGCTGAACCCAATAAAAGCTAATAATTATGTCAAAGTTTAAAAAGAAAAAAGGAGGAGACTTGCCAGCTATTTCAACTGCATCCCTGCCTGATATTGTGTTTATGCTTTTGTTTTTCTTTATGGTAGCTACTGTAATGAGAGATAATACATTAATGGTAACTAATAAACTTCCTGCTGCTGATCAGGTACAAAAACTTGACAAGAAAGATCGTGTTATATATATATATGCTGGAAAACCAAGCTCTAGATATCAAAGTAAATATGGAGATCAGCCTAAAATTCAATTAAATGATAAATTTTCTGTTATTTCCGATGTTGGGGCTTATGTATTAGCTGAAAGAGCAACCAAAAGAGAAGAGCTTCAAAATGTTTTAACCACAGCATTAAAAGTTGATGGTGAAACTAATATGGGTTTAATTTCTGATATTAAACAGGAACTTCGAAAAGTTAATGCATTAAAAATAAATTACACCACAAGAATTGGTGATTATACTCAAAACAAATAAAACTAACCAAAAATTTGTTTTAAATATTAAAGCATCCGCAAGGGTGCTTTTCTTTTGGAAATAAGTTAAATTTGAAAAAATGAGATATTTCTATTTATTATTTCTTTTCAGTTTTAATGTCAACTTTTCCCAAGCGGATTTTGTTGATGATAAATATCTCGAAGATCAGATATATTTTGGTCTTAATTACAATACTCTGACTAATACACCCTTAAATTTTAAACAAAATAAATTTTCAAATTCTTTGAATTTTGGCTTTATAAGAGATATGCCTTTGAACAAAAGAAGAAATTTTGGATTAGGCCTGGGTCTTGGACTTTCATTTAGCTCTGTTAATAGTAATATGGTTTTCTCACAAAATGATGAATTATTTACAGTGAATCTTGTAGAAAATAATAGTTTTTTGAAAAATAAATTGAATACAACAAAAATTGAAATTCCTTTTGAAATTAGATGGAGAACTTCAACTCCGACCTCTTATAAATTTTGGAGAACCTATATTGGAATTAAAACTAGTTATGTTTTAAGATCAAATTATAAGTATCAAAATTCCAATTATAAATATTCAATTCATAATTTACCTCTTAACAAGTTTCAAACCGGACTCACTGTTAGTGCAGGAAACAATACATGGAATCTAAATCTATATTTAGGTTTTGATTCTATGTTTAAAAATGATTTTGTGAGATTAAACCCTGATTATGAAGACTTAAGGGAATTGAATCTGGGACTTATATTTTATATTTTATAAAATTTCACCCTATTTAAATATTAATTTCTCAACAAAACACTATAAAAAATCATAGTTTTACAATTTTATTTATATTTACAACATTATTTATAAACCAAATAACCAAATTAAATTAAAACAAACTCTATTATGAAAAGAATTTTGTCAATGATTGCTGTGCTTTTTAGTACAATGATTATCGCTCAGACAACAGTAACTGGTACTGTTGCTGACGAAAATAACAATCCAATACCTGGAGCCAACGTTGTTGTTGACTCTATGAATGGAACTGTTGCTGATTTTGATGGTAATTTTTCAATCTCTGTTGATCAATTACCTCCATTCACTGTAACTGTTTCAAGTGTTGGTTTTGATACAGTAACTTTAAATGTTACATCATCAAATTTAAATTTCAATGTAACATTAACCGAATCTCAAAATTTACTTGACGAGATTGTAATATCAGCATCAAGAATAGCTGAAAGATTATTTGAATCTCCTGTTACAATTGAAAAGTTTGACTATCAAGATATAGCTCAATCAACTGGTCCTGATTTTTACAGTAGTTTAGAAGGTTTAAAAGGAGTTCAGATTAATTCTGGAGGTCTTTTTCTACAACAAGTAAACACAAGAGGTTTCTCAACTGTATACAATAACGGATTTGTTCAGTTAGTTGACGGTATGAATAACGAAGCACCTGGACTTGGATTTTCAGCAGGTAACCTACTTGGAATTCACGAGCTAGATATCCAAAGTGTAGAATTAATGCCTGGAGCTGCTTCAGCACTTTATGGAGCAAATGCTACAAAAGGGATATTATTTATGAACAGTAAAAATCCTTTTGATTTCCAAGGTGTAAGTGCTACATACAGACACGGTATTACTTCTCAGGAAGTTGCTGGTGAAAATGACTACTATGATTTTGCATTTAGAGCTGCTAATAAATTTAGTGATAAGTTTGCCGCAAAAATTACAGTTTCCTACCAACAAGGTGAGGACTGGCATGCTGCAGACTACAGAGACATTAACAGTTTAAGAGGACGTTACATTGAAGGTGTTCCTGGGTTTAAAGATCCAAGAAATTTCCCAGATTATGATGGTGTAAATGTGTATGGAGATATTGCTCCACTTGGTGCATTTGCTATGACTGATAT
>SGZG01000034.1 GCA_004214185.1 Flavobacteriales bacterium
TTGATAGTATTATTCTACGGAATATGCATTCATCTTTTTGGATTTTCCAGAGAAATCAAAAAAATTTTAAATATCAATTTTTGATTTAAGGTATTTTTTGAGCTTCGACTTTTTATTTTTCAGAATCCCCTTCGGGCTTCCATAATAAACTAATTCTCCTCCATTTTCACCACCATATGGCCCAAGATCTATTATTTTATCAGAGCATTTAATTAAATCCAAGTTGTGTTCGACCACTATTATTGAATGACCATTATCAATTAATGAATTAAATGAGTTTAGCAATTTTTTAATATCATGAAAGTGAAGACCTGTTGTAGGTTCATCAAAAATAAATAGAGTTTTTTTGGCTTTATTTCCTTTCAATAAAAAAGTAGCTAATTTAATTCTTTGTGCCTCACCACCAGATAGAGTAGAAGAGGACTGTCCAAGTTGAACATAACCCATTCCTACATCTTGAAGAGACCTTAGTTTAGATGAGATTTTTGAGTTGTCATTTTTATTAAAAAAATCTATGGCCTCATCAATAGTCATTTTTAAAACATCGTCAATATTTTTATCCTTAAACTTTATTTTTAAAATTTCTTTTTTAAATCTTTTTCCTTTACATGTGTCACAAAGCAAGTTAACATCTGCCATAAACTGCATTTCAATTTTTACTGTTCCCTCTCCTTTACAATTGTCACAACGTCCACCATCAACATTAAATGAAAAATGTTTGGGTTTAAGATTATTTGTTTTGGCAAATTTTAAAGATGCATATAAATTTCTTATATCATCATAGATTTTTAGATAGGTAACTGGATTTGAACGAGAAGATGTTCCTATAGGTTTTTGATCTATAAATTCAACTTCACTTATTTTGTCAATATCACCTTCAATTGAATCAAATTGACCAGGTTTAATTTTAAAAATTCCTTTTTCTTTTAATAGAGCTGGATACAGTATTTTTTTTACTAAAGTTGTTTTTCCACTCCCAGAAACACCACAAACCGCTGTCAAATTATTTAATGGAAATTCTACGTTAATATTCTTAAGATTATTCTCTCTTGCTCCTTTTATTATTATTTTTCCTCCACTAAATCTTGTTTTTAAAGGAGTTTCAATTTCTTTGTTATTATTTAAGTATTTAGAAGTTAATGTCTTTGAGTTTAAAATGGTTTTTAAATTACCTTGACCTACAATAGTTCCTCCGTTAAATCCTGCCTCAGGCCCAATATCTATAATGTGATCAGCAGATCTGATTATATCTTCATCATGTTCGACTACAAGAACAGTATTTCCTATATCTCTCAATTCTTTTAGTACCTCAATAAGTTTTTCAGTGTCTTTTGAATGTAGGCCTATACTTGGTTCATCCAAAACATAAAGTGAGCTAACCAAAGAGCTTCCTAATGAAGTAGCTAGATTTATTCTTTGAGATTCGCCACCAGAAAGAGTACTTGATTTTCTATTTAATGTTAAATAACCTAACCCTACTTTATTAATGAACTTTAATCTATTATTGATTTCTTTTAAAATTCGTTTAGATAGATTGTATTCATGATCTGTTAGTTTTATTTTTTCAAAAAACAATACTAACTCACTAATGGGTAATTGAACTAAATCTGTGATTGATTTTTTATTGATCTTAACATATGATGCTTCTTTTTTTAATCTGTTCCCATCACAATCTGAACAAGTAGTTTTTCCTCTGTAACGAGAGAGCATTACTCGATTTTGAATTTTATATATTTTAGATTCTAGTTTTTTAAAAAAATAATTTATTCCTTTGAAATATTCATTTCCTTCCCAGATTAACTTTTTTTGTTCTTTTGTTAGCTTATAATAGGGTTTATGTATTGGAAAATTAAAATTTGAAGAATGTTTAATTAACTCAGATTTATATTTTCTTAATTTATCTCCTTTCCATGGTGCTATAGCATTTTCAAAAATTGAAAGGCCTGTATTAGGAATCACAAGCTCTTGATCAATTCCTACAATATCCCCATAACCACCACAACTGGAGCAGGCCCCAAGTGGGTTGTTAAAACTAAAAAGATGTTGAGTTGGTTCTTTAAATCGGATATTATCTTTTTCAAATTTATTGTTAAAATTATATATTGTTCCAGACGTTATATTCTCTACTGTTAATTCTCCATTACCCTCAAAAAAAGCTAGCTCAAGTGAATCTGTTAGTCTGTTTTCATAATCTTTATCATCTTTATAAATAGACCTGTCAATAACTAAATAAAAATCATTGATATCAAAAGTTTTTAAATCTTCTATTCTTTTTATCTCATCATTAATTTTAACTCTAACAAAACCTTGATCTTTAATTGTTTCAAGAACCTGCTTTGCATTGTTCTTTTTATTAATTTTTTTAGGTGATAGTATTAAAAATCTATCATTTTTGCTAAATTTTTTTATTTTTTGTAAAACTGATTCAACTGTATCTTTTTTAACCTCAGTATTTGAAATTGGAGAATATGTTTTGCCAATTCTTGCAAATAATAATTTTAAATAATCATATATCTCAGATGAAGTACCAACAGTAGACCTAGGATTAGAGTTGTTTACTTTTTGTTCAATTGCTATTGCAGGGGAAATTCCTATTATTTTATCTACTTTAGGTTTATTTAGCTTCCCAAGAAACTGCCTAGCATATGATGATAGACTTTCAATGTATCTTCTTTGACCTTCAGCATATAATGTGTCAAATGCTAAACTAGACTTTCCTGATCCAGAAAGACCAGTAATTACAATCAATTTGTTCTTTGGAATATCTAAATCAATATTTTTAAGATTATGCATTTTAGCTCCTCTTAATTTTATGTATTCAGATTTAGAATTATGAACTTTCAAATTATAAAATAATCTGTAAATATAGTCTTTAAATTATTTTATTTAATATTGATTTTCTTCCTATTTTTTTTGTTATTGGATCATTGTTAATATTCCATCCTCTGGCTGGAGAAAATTTTCTACCATACCATATTATTTGTAGGTGAAGTTTATTCCATAATTTTTTTGGAAATAATCTCTTAGCATCTTTTTCTGTTGTTTTCACGTTCTTACCGCTAGACATTCCCCATCTATACATTAACCTATGTATATGAGTATCCACTGGAAAAGTTGGTATATTAAATGCTTGTGCCATTACTACACTAGCAGTTTTGTGACCTACTGCAGGTAACGCCTCTAAATCAATAAAGTTTTTGGGAACTTTTCCATTGTGTTTTGAAATTAAAATTTTTGATAATCCGTGAATACCTTTAGATTTCATTGGTGATAATCCAACAGGTCTAATTATATCCCTTATTTCTTCAATTGACAATTTAACCATATCATATGGATTATCAGCCTTTTTAAAAAGTATCGGAGTTACTTTATTTACACCAATGTCCGTGCTCTGAGCTGATAGTAAGACAGCTATTAATAGTGTATATGGGTCCTTGTGATCAAGTGGTATTGGAACTTCAGGAAAAAGAAGCTCAAGTGTATCGATTATATAATTTATTTTTTCTGATTTGTTCATATTAATTCAGTAAATTTAAAAATTAAAAAAAATAATTATGTTAAAAATTGGAGACAATTTACCTCATTTTTCATGTCAGGATGACAAAGGAAATTTAGTTACTCAAGAAGATTTTAAAGGAAAGAACGTTGTTTTATTTTTTTATCCAAGAGCAAATACACCTGGATGTACAGCCCAAGCATGTAATTTGTCTGAAAATTATGAAAGATTAACCAAAGCAGGTTATACAATTTACGGAGTAAGTGCTGATCAAGTTAAGAATCAGGCTTCATTTTCAAATAAATTTGGTTTTCCCTACCCATTATTAGCTGATACTGAAAGAGCTCTTATAAATGGTTTTGGAGTTTGGGGATTAAAAAAATTTATGGGTAAAGAATATGAAGGGATATTAAGAACTACATTTGTAATTAATAAAGATTCGATTATTGAAAAAGTTATTGATAAAGTAAAAACTAAAGATCACACTTCTCAAATTTTAGATAATTAATTGTATCCAAAAAGTTTTTTTTCTTTTATAAGTAATGTTACTTTTTTTGGAAGCATTTCTTCCCAACCTTTATCCTTATTTTTAATCATTTCTAAAACAGTTCCGGAGTAAATATCAAGCAGTGATTTATCGTACCCAAAAATGTCAATCACTTTATTATTAAATTTAAAAAATTTGTAAAGATTTTTCATTCTTGAGGATACCTTTAAGTTGTTGCTATTTATTATTTCTCCATTTTCTTTAACTGGATATAAAAATATTCTTAAATTTTTATAAAATAGTTTTCCAAAAGCCTCCAAAATACCTCCACTCAAATGATCGTAGTATTTTTCGTTAAAAACTTCTACTAAATTATTAACCCCCATTGTTAGAACAATTTTTTCTTGTGTATAATTGGAAAAGTATTCTGCAAGCTTATAGTATTCTTTGAAGTTAGTTATGATAACGGTTAGTCCAAGGGAACACAATAAATTTGCTCTGTCAATAAAATCAATTTCATTTACATCTCCATTAGATGATTTTAAATTTGACATTGTTAATTCAAAAACACTTAAATGTTTTGTTTCGTCAAAATCTTCCTCATAGGATAACATTTCTATTGATTTATCAAACATGTCCTCATTTACCTTTGTTACGGGCCTAAATCTTCCTCTGATTGCCAATATGTTTTTTTTATATAAAACTCTAGCAGGAAGAATGTTATTTCCATCTGGTCCAAACATAACCGCTTCGGTCATTCCATTCTTAACAAGTTCTAAACTCATTACACGATTATCAACATCTTTAAATAATGGACCAGAAAAATTTACTGTATCAATTTCAATTGCACCTGGATCGATATGATCGTATAAGTATTTAAGAAGTTTCCTAGGCTGATCATGCTTATAATATGCACCGTAAATTAAATTTAATCCCATTAGGCCAAGAGCTTCTTGTTGAGCCCTAGCCTCAAATAGATTAAACCTAACATGAATGAGTATTTCGCTGTAATCTTGAGATGAATCAGTTTGAAATTTTAATCCCATCCAACCATGTCCTCTATATTTTTTTGCAAAATCTATTGTTGCAACGGTATTTGCATATGTAAAAAACATTTTCTCTGGATGTTTTGATCTATCCATTCTCGATTCTAGAAGATTAATTTCATGAGTTAGCATCTTTTTTAACCTTGATTCAGAAACATATCTGTTATCATCTTCCAATCCATAAATAGCATCACTGAACTCCTTATCATAAGCACTCATTGTTTTAGCTATTGTTCCAGAGGCTCCTCCGGATCTAAAAAAATGTCTTGCTACTTCCTGACCAGCTCCAATTTCAGCAAAAGTTCCGTAAATATGTTCATTGAGATTTATTCTTAAAGCCTTGGCTTTAATTGAGGGAATATTTTCGAATGGTTTATCTCCCTTTAAAGAAATTGACATATTTTAAAATATATTTGCTAAGTTATAAGATTTATAGACTAAAAAATATATTTTTAATTAAATTTTGAAAATAACATTTCTAGGTACTGGAACTTCAACTGGTATTCCATTTATTGGAAGCAAGCACCCTGTTTGCTTAAGTAATGACTTAAAAGATAAAAGATTAAGAGCTTCTGTGAAAATTGATATAAATAATTCTACTTTAATTATAGATTGCGGACCTGACTTTCGTCAACAAATGATAAATTCAAATTGTGATAACATTGATGCTATAATTTTTTCACATGAACATGCTGATCATACAGCTGGTTTAGATGATATTAGACCATTTTGTTTCAAACAAGGACCAATTCCTATCTATGCTCACAGCAGAGTACTAGAAAATTTATCTAAAAGATTTGATTACATATTTAATGAGAATCATAAATATCCTGGCGCTCCATCTGTTTATTCAAATGAAATAATTCCAAATAAATCATTTGAAATAAACGACATAAATATTACACCAATTTCATATATGCATGCTAAACTTCAGGTTTATGGCTTTAGAATACATGATTTTGCCTATGTTACTGATCTTAAAACTATTGATAATCAAGAAATTGAAAAATTGAAGAACCTGGAAGTACTGGTTTTGAATGCTATTCGAATTGAAAAACACTTTTCACATCTAAATTTAAAAGAAGCTTTGGATTTAATAAGTTTAATTAAACCAAAAAAAGTATTTCTCACTCACATTAGCCATCTTTTAGGTTTTCATAGTGAAGTTTCAAAGGATTTGCCAGAAAATGTATATCTATCTTATGATGGACTAGTGATCGAAACTAATTAGTTTTTTTAATCAGCCAACTTAACATTGATTTGAAATTTTCAGGTGAAACACCATGTCCAATTGGATATTCTTCAAAAACATGATCAATGTTATTTTCTGAAAGAATTTCAATACTTTGTTTTGATAAATTGAATGGTAAAATTTCATCATTCAATCCATGTGATATATAAAAAGATAGACCCTCGAACGAGGATATCTTCGAAATATTGATAATATTTTTATCAAATGCTCCACTTAAAGATATAACATTTCTTATTTGTTCAGGGTAAGTAAGTGCAACTGCGTTTACTAACATAGAACCCTGACTAAAACCCATCAAGTTAACATTGTTTGGGTCGATGTTATAGATTTTTTTACAAATTTCTATAACTTTTATAATATTATCTCTGGATTCAATGGCTTTATTAATATCGTATGATTTTTTTCCATTAAAATCTATAGTTATGTTATACCAGGCAAAACCATTGTATTGGATTTCAATGTCACCCCTAATACTAACAATTGTAAATTTTTCAGGAATAGCTCTTGAAAAGGAAAATAAATCTTGTTCATTACTTCCATATCCATGAACCATTAAAAGTAGAGGAGAGGGTAAGTTTTCTAAATTTGATTTTTTGTGAATGTGAAAGAAGGGCAAATCATTCATTTATACAAATCTTTTCAGAATTAATTATACCAAGAGGTTTTCCTTTCATTTTAAGCCCTAAAAAGGCACTATTTTTTGATTTTGATAAAATATTTTCTTTTGAAAATTCGTACTCATTAGATACTGTAAATAAAGATAATTTAGCTAATGAACCTTCATTTAAAGTTGTTTCTTCAATTTTAAAAATATCTTTTCCTCTTGTAAGTATTTCTATTGTCTTTTCAAGAGAAAAAATGGTAAGTAGTGATCCAAAAAAAGATTCTAACCCAATTGTTCCAAATTTAGAATTATCAATATCAGTTTTCTTATTTTCTACATCAATAGGAGTGTGATCACTAGTAACTAGATCAATAATTCCTTTATCAACAGCCTTAATAAGAGCTAATCTATCATTTTCGGATCTAAGAGGAGGTAACACCTTAAATCTAGTGTCAAAATCCTTTAGTTTCGTCTCATTAAATATCAGATTATGAATAGCAACACTACATGTTACCTTGAGACCTTTAGATTTTGCATTTTTAATTAATTCTACTGATTTTTTTGTTGATATGGTTGGTATATGTAATCTTCCTCCAGTGTATTCTAAAATTTGAAGATCTCTGTTAATTTGAACTTCTTCAGAAAAATTAGGTATACCTTTTATTCCGTAGTTTAAACTTATTACACCTTCATTGATTATACCATTTTTAGCAATTGATTCATCAAGTGGAAATGACATTATTAAAGAGTCAAATGATTGTGAATATAATAAAGATGTTTTTAACAAGTTTGAACTATTGACTGGCTTTTTAAAGTCATAAAACCCAACTGCTCCAGCATTACTCATATCAAAAAGTTCAGCCATACTAACAGATTTACTTGAGATACTTAAAGCGCCAAGTGGATGAATGCTGCAAGAGGCATTTTCAGATTTAAGTTTTACAAAAGAAATATCAGTTTGTTTGTCCAGTACTGGATCTGTATTTGGATTTAGAACAATATCTGTAAATCCGCTTTTAGAAGCAGCTAAAGCACCATTTACAATAGTTTCTCTTTCTTCATAACCAGGTTCCCCAAATGACACACTACTATCCAACCATCCAACAGAAACATGTAGATTTTCAATTTTGATTACTTTAGCCGTATCAATTTCAATTGATTTTGCAATCTTTACAATTTTACCTTCGGAAATTAAAATATCTTGCTTGGTACCGTTGTATCTACTTTCGGCATTTATAACTTTTGCAGATTTAAGAATTATAGACATGCAATCAAGTTACTTATGTTGTACATTTATAATAAAATGCGTGGCAAATATAGGAATTGATTTGTATTTATTGATTATTAAATACTAAAATCCTTCAAAAACTCCTAACCCAAATAGAGAAAAATCATATTTTACAGGATCTTTTGGGTCAAATATTCTTAAAGAATTATCTAGTTCAATCACAGCTTTATTGTCGTTCTGTTTTCTTTTTAATATTCCAAGTTTTCTTGCTACCCTTCCACTATGAATATCAAGTGGGCATGATAAAATCGATGGTGATATTTTGTTCCATATACCAAAATCTACTCCATTATTATCTTTTCTGACCATCCATCTTAAAAACATGTTTATTCTTTTACACGCTGAGCCATTTAATGGGTCGCTGATATGTTTTGTTGTTCTCAAAGGGTAATCATTTTTAAAAAAAAATGATCTTAATTTATGTATTGAATTGTGTAAATTATTTTTTTCAATATTTTGAAAAAATAATTCCTCCATATCATTATATTCTAGATATAGATGTTTTAATTTTTTTAAAAAAAATCTAAAATCAATTTCATTAAAAGTTCTGTGTTTGATACTTAATTTATGAATGTCTTTTTCTGAGGAATTTATGATGAAATCGTAAGGAGAATTATCAAGTAATTCCATCATTTTTAAAGAGTTTTTTATTATTGTTTTACGTTGTCCCCATGCAATTGTTGCTGTTAAAAAACCAGATATTTCTATGTCTTTTTTATTAGAAAACATGTGAGGAATTTGAATAGGGTCAGATTTTATAAAGTCAATATTATTATAAATCAAAAATTTTTCATCTAAAAAATCTTTAATTTCAGATTTTTTAAGACCACTTACCATCAATTAAATTTAGTTTTCTATCTGTCATTTTTGATAGTTCTTTGTTGTGAGTAACTATAACAAAAGTGATTTTATGCTTTTCTCTAAGTTTGAAAAACAATTCATGAAGAAGTTTTGATGATTTTGTATCCAAATTTCCACTTGGTTCATCTGCAAAAATTATTTTGGGATTATTAATTAATGCTCTTGCAACTGCAACTCTTTGTTGTTCACCTCCTGAAAGTTGTGACGGAAATTGATCAACAACATCTGCCAATCCTAAAGAATCAAGTAATTCTAGAGCTTTAGCTTTTGATTTTCTTTTATTTTCTCCTTTTATTATTGCTGGAATTAAAACATTTTCAATAGCTGAAAACTCAGGAAGAAGTTCATGGAATTGGAAAATAAATCCAATTTGAGTATTTCTAAATTTAGAAAGTTTAATGTCATTCAAGCTCAATACATCAATTCCATTAATATAGACTTTTGAATCAGTATTCTTATCTGGTTTATCAAGAGTACTTATGATGTTTAATAATGTAGTTTTTCCCGCACCAGAGGGGCCTACAATTGAAATTATTTCACCCTCTTTCACATCAAGACTTATATTATCAAGAACCATTTTGTTATTGAAAGTTTTTGAAATATTATTTACAGATATCATTTTAAGTTCTTTTTCTTTTCAGTAAGTTGTAATCAATAAAATAATTAATTCTAATTGACAATTGATGGTTGATTGGATTTTCAAATAATTCTTTTGTACTTGTGTAATAAGAAATTCCAGAGAGATTATCTTGATTAAAAATATTATTCCTATAAAGTAATGTTAATTTACTGCCTGGAGCATACTCCCAATTAAAACCTAAATCAAAATTCCACAAATTAAAGTTAGTATTTGGATCATAGTCCTCAGTATTTTTGTTTGAAATACTTCTTCTTCCATTATCATTCAAAGAATAAAAGCTGTCATCGTATTTTGCTGTACTCCAAAATTGTCTAAACTTAATATTTATAGATTTATATGAATCAAAGTTATAATTTATTGAAACATCATTTTCAACAGATTTTACATCTCTTTTTCCAAAAAATATCTCATCTTCTTCTGAAAAAACATATCCAACATTATCATTGTTTTTTGAATTACCAATTTCATATTGGAGATTTAATTTATTATTTAATCTATATAAAAATCCAAATCCATATTTAATACCTTTTTTATTTTCATCAAAATCTTCGTTAACTGCAAAAGATCTTTGAATATCAAACCCATATGTGAATTTTTTTCTTTTATCAGACATATAAGCAAAACTAAATTCATATTCTTCAGGATCAATTATGTATACATTTTCTTTTCTTGGTTCGTCAAAATTTTTATATTCAGAAGTGTAATCGATATCAAATTCAAACTCTTCCAGTTTTTTTGTAGTAAAATCAAATCCGATTCTTCCGCCATTAGATTTAAGAAGCTTGGGATAAAATCTACTTCTTGTACTCAATGCTAGATATGCACTAATTTTTTCAAAATTTTTTGTTGACTCAAAAGTTTGGTATCTAATTCTTGAAAAAAGTCTCTGATCATTTCTGTTATTATAATAACCTAAATCATTTTGATAATAATGAGCATCAACACCTGTCCAACCTAAACCAAATCTAAAATTCCCTGTGATTTCATTAATATCAATACCGCCTCTAAATCCTTTGGTATTTGAAAATGATTTTGAGTTACTTTGGTAAACTGCTGCTTTGAAGTTATACTTTCTATTAGAATCAAATAAATCAAATATTAAGGCAGTATTGTTTGCATTATCAAAATCTTTTCCTCTATTAACATTGGTATTGGCAATTGAAATAGTTGAATAATCGTTAAGTACTTGTTTGCTTAATAGAAGGACATTGTAATTGGTTAATGGAGCTATTAGTTGTTTTCTTATTTCTTCATTACTATTTTTAAATCTTGCATAAGCCTTATTAGTAATTGAATTAATAAAGCCAATACTTAGTTTTGAGTTAGTCGTTCCTGTAATTTTAATTGAATTCAACAATTCAGGCTTTGCATCATAATTAATTAAACTTTCATTTTCTTCTATATACTCATCTTTATTAAAACTAATTTCATCTCCAATTCGCCTACTATAAAAAAAACTTCCTCTTCTAAATCCTAGTCCATCAGCTTTTTTAAAAAGAGATGCTCCCTCAGTAAAAAACGCTCTATTTTCATCAAATTCTTGCTCAAATGGACTTAAATTTAGCTCTTTATCATCAAATGTGACTTGTCCAAAATCAGGAATTAATGTCGCATCCAAAGTAAAACTATTGTTTATTCCATATTTTACATCCATTCCAGCAGAATAAGCATTCATTGGGCTGTTCCCCTTACTAAAATCAACTGAAGTTTGTCCATATGGGTAAAAGAAGAGTCTTAATGGGGGAGAAATGTCTTTAATTCCCTTAGTAATACCCATAGATTCAGGATATTTCTTATTAGCTTGGTCGACAAAATTCCAAGTATAAACTTCTCCAGTTTCTACTATTTTACGTCCAAAGTTAATTGCCCAGTCTTGAACTTTTTTAGATGGAAATCTTAAAGCACTGTAAGGGATCTTCATCTCCATTGACCAGTTGTCATTATTAATTTTTACTTTGGCTTCGAAAACGGTATCAAAATCCCAATCTTCTGGAGTTATATCTTCTGAAGTGTAAGTATCTCCTAAAGTTCCAGCACTGGTAACTTGAAAACCCTGATAATTTATGTTATCATCATATGGATTTATTGAAAGAAAAAAAGTTTCTGCATTTACTTCCCAGATATTATCTCTTTGACTAAATTCAACAGGGATTGGGTTTGGATTATTAAATTTTCCTGCAAAATAAATATTATCATCGTCGTATCCCATATAAACAAAATTTTCATAACCTTTTTTTTCGGAGGAACCGTTATTAGGTTGCCATCTTTCAAAATTTTTAGCAGGAGATAAATTATTCCATTGTAAATCATCTAAAATTCCATCAATTACAGGGGGAGATTTAAATCTTTTAGCTTCAATTTCCTTTCGTTCCTGTGAAAAATTTAATGAACAAGCAATTAATGTTAAAAAAAGAATATATTTTTTCATATAGTAATAAAAGCAAAGCAAATTTAAACTAATTTTAATAATGAATTGTAACAACGAAATATGATAAATACATGTTTTTTTGGAGGAGGATGTTTTTGGTGTACTGAAGCTATTTTTAATAAAATTATTGGTATTGTTTCCATTTCTCCTGGTTATATGGGAGGTCATGTTAAAGACCCAACATACCATCAGGTATGCGAAGGAAATACTGGACATGCTGAAGTTGTAAAAATAGACTATGATTCTTCCAAAATTTCATTCAAAGATTTAATTTCAGTATTTTTTTCAACTCATGATCCAACAACATTAAATAGGCAAGGTAACGATATAGGTACTCAGTATAGGTCTTGTGTTTTCACAAACGATGAAAAAGAAATAGAAATTTTAAAAGAATACATTGAGAATTTAAGTAAAAATTTTGACAAAAAAATTGTTACTACCATAGAAAATAAAACTGAATTTTATTTGGCTGAAGACTATCATCACAATTATTTCAATCTAAACAAAAATGTTCCTTATTGTTCAGTAGTCATAGATCCAAAAATTAAAAAATTAATTAATTCTAAAAACCCGTTATTAAAACACAACTAATCTTTGAATAAAATCCCGAGAGAGAGAAAGTTGAATAGTTTTTTTGAAAACAGAATAGACATTTTAAAGAAAAAATTGAATATAAATTTATCTTTCTTGAGGCATAAAATACTTGTAATTATACCAAATACAAAACCAAACCAAACAAGTAGGATTTGATATACTGGAAATACAATTAGCAATCTAATAGGCCAATAAACTAGAAAATGAAAACTGTCCAGCTCGAAATATTGAGCAATAGGACCTGAAATTTTGGCAGATACAGAACCAGTTACTGCAAATACAATTAAAATTATAATGAACTGAAAGTTGTTTTCAATTCCCCATTTATCTTTAATTCTTTTGATCATTTAATTAAGAAGATTCGTAATTTGTTCAGCTAACTCCAATCCAATTCTATCTTGAGCTTCATTTGTTGCTGCTCCAATATGTGGGGTTAGAGAAAGTTTTGAGTTCATCAATAATTGAATTTCAGGTTTTGGTTCATTTTCAAATGTATCAAGTCCT
>SGZG01000035.1 GCA_004214185.1 Flavobacteriales bacterium
CGTACGGATCAATTGGACAAGGAGTTTGCGATTCATCAAAAATTTTCTTCTCTCCGTGCCCATAAACAGCCATAGTTGAAGTAAAAACTAATCTTTTTACATCATTAATTATACACTGGTTTACAATTCGGGCAGTTGACTTTAGATTGTTATCATAATTAAATCCTCTTATAAAAGGAGAAAGACCCTCTGCAGCATAGGCCGCAAAATGAAAAACATAGTCAAATTTATATTTTTTAAAAACTTCAAAAAGAGAATTTGAAACTAGATCTAACTTGTAAAAAATGACTTTAGAGTTAACATTGTCAATATATCCACCGGAAAGATTATCAATTCCAATAACGTTAAATTCAGGCTTATTTTTAATTATCCAATCAGCTAATCTACTTCCAAGGAGTCCAGCAACTCCAGTAATCAATACATTCATATAGTCTTCAAATCTAAAACATAAATCTTACTCATTGAAAAATTTAAGTATTTTTTTGTTAAATTTTTTCTCAGAAAATTCATTCTCAATAAAATTCATTGAATATTGTTTTTTCTTTTCAATAAGTTTTTTATTAAATATATATTTAGCAATTTCATCACTTGCCTTGAAAGTATCATCAACTGGAATTAACAATCCACCATTACCATGATCTAAAATTTCAACAGGCCCTCCAATACAAGTTGAGATAACTGGAAGCTCATGTTGAATGGCTTCAAAAATAACAGTGGGTAAAGGGTCAGGATTTATAGCGCCGTGCAAAAGAAAGTCTGATTGATTCATATACTTGGAAATATTAGGATCAAATCCTTTAAATGAAATATTTTTTTCAATACCTAAATCTTTCGACATTTGCTTCAATTCATTCTCATAGGACTCATAACCTTGAAAAGTATCTCCAAGAAAAATAAATTCTGAATCAATATTTTTCTTTTTGATATAATTCGCAATTTCAATAATATACTTATGGCCTTTGTAGGGTAAAAGTCTGGCTATGGTTAAGAACTTTATTTTTTTTGATGGTCTCTTTGAAACAACTTCAATATTAATTTTGGGAACACCATTATATATATGCGTTAGAGGTTTACTTATGTATTTTGACCAGTGACTTTTTACACTTTTAGAGACAACTATAATTTTTGAAGAAAACTTAGAAATCAAAAACCCCATAATCCTTAAATAAAAGTTGTTATTTGGAATTTCATGAATATGAACATAATTGGGAACTTTACATAAGATTGCAGAAATTCCAGAAGCTAAAATAATTGAGGTATTAGTGTAAATTACATCAATATTATTTTGTTTAACATATCTAACAATTTTGATTATTGAAAAGAAAATTTTAAAAAATCTGTCTAAAAGGCCTAAAAGACTAAAGTATTTTCTTCTAAAAACTCCAAAATTTAAATGAGTAGTTTTTATTTGTTTTTCATCAAAAAAATGATCTAGGGGACCTTTGTATGGTAAGAAAACATGAGTTTCATAACCATTTTTATTAAGCAGATCTATCACTTGAATTAATATTTTACTAGCACCATATAAGTCGTTGGAGCTATGAAAGATTAAAATTCTTTTACTCATTTACTTTAATGATTTAAATAGTTTTTCATATGAACTCATAAAGTTATCACTTGAGAAGATTTCTAGTCTTTTCAAACCTTTATTTTTTAATTCTAATCTTAATTTGTTTGAGTTTATCAACAACTCAATTCTGCTTGCTAAATCTTCATGATTATTTTTTTCAAAATACAGAACAGCGTCATTTCCAATTTCATTAAAAACCTTAATATCTGAGCAAATCACTGGTAATTTGTTAGAAAATGCTTCAATTATTGGTATACCAAATCCTTCATCGTTCGAGGGAAAAACATATAAAAATGCCTTTGAATAAAGCTTGTTTTTTTCCTTGTCATTTACATGCCCAGTTATAATCACATCCTTTTCAATATTATTTTCTTTTATAAAATTTTTAACGGTTAAATATTCTGAATTTTTTCCAAAAAAATTAGTTGTACCAGCTAAGATCAATTTAAAATCTTTGTTCAATGGATTTGATTTAATTTTCAAAAAAGCTTTCACTAGAGTCATTAAGTTTTTTCGTTTCTCAAATGATCCTACATGAAGAATATTTTTTTCAACTTTCTTTTTAATATTACTTTCATGACAGCTTTGATAAATGACCTCAATATTATTTTTTTTTCTTAAGACCTTTTTTAGTGATTTCTTTGAATGTTCACTTGTTGTAACTATGGTAGTACTTTCATTAATTCCATAATTAATACATTTTAAGTAATACCATCTCCAAAGTTTTGAATAATCTTCTCTATTTTTCCAAAATAAGGAATCGTGCAAGACAACAACCTTTTTCAAATTAAGATTCCAAAATGGCAAAACATAATCTGGACACAATAAAATATCAGGATTTTGCTTTAAACACTTTAATGGTAATAAAATCTGTTTCCATATAAAATAGTATAGCTGAAACAACCACCTTACTAACCTATTACTTGAATTTAAAAAAAAGTGGCTAGAGCCATTAATTAAATCAGTAGAGTATACATAATTTATATTTTTGGTATTCAAATTTTGGGAACAATAAACTAACTGATTTATATAGGTTTTGATTCCAGCAGGAGCAGCCTTTAAATAAAACGTATCAATTAAAACTGTTATCATAATTTAACTATAGGGAAATTTTTTGATAATATCTTTGAATTGATCCAACTAAAAACCATGTTGTTAGTGAAACAAATAAATAAAGTTCAGCATTTGCTGTAAGTAAAGGGATTATAAGACCAAATTTTGTAAGTAAAACAATAAATGCAAGTTCTTTTATATGACCCTTTGACTGGTTAAAAACTGAGAACGAATCTTTTATTGATTTAAATAACATTAGTGAATATAAAATCATAGAAATTACTCCCATTTGAACTCCATAAATTAAAAATTGATTTTCTCCTCCAATTTTTATGGCCTGATCGACTCCTGATGCATTACCGCTCATTGCTAAACCTATTCCTAAAGGATTCTCAATAATAGTTAGAATCGCTTGAATCCATTCAATAAGGTGACTAAAAGATGAGCTTTCGTTAAAAGTAAAAGTATCAATCACAAAATAAATTGAGTCCTCACTTGCTAAATAATAAAAAATCAATGTAGAAAAAAGTAACAATATTAAAATGTAAAAAACTGTCTTATAATTTTTAGTAATTAATAACGCTACAAAAATTACAATTAGTGCCGATAAAATTGAAGCTCTTGAATAGGCATAGTAGAATGACACAAAAATAATAAGAATGATAAATAAGTTTTTAAATATGTTTTTTTTTGAATCAAGAATTGCAAAAAGTGGAATTGTTAAAAATAAAATCAGATTTGAACTAAATTCTAATGGATTTGGAAAGATAGATCCAAACCTTGCTTGGTCAGGAGATCTTTCAAAAGTCCAACTTAATCCAAAATTACCTTCTGGAAGGATATCGTTAATTAATAAATTAAACTTAGCATAATTAAAAAAACTGTGTAAATGAAAATTAAAAAAATATTCAATTGAGGATACTATAAAAGCAATACAAAGTATTAAAATCAATATTTTTTTTAGATTAAAAAATAAATTTTCGTTAATAGAAAAGTATCTTCCTAAGTAATAAACTACTCCAATTAAATATATATTTTTCAAATAAAGTAGTTTAACATAAAAGGATGCTTCACCAATTGGAATAATAGCATATATTGATGAGAGCATAATAAATAAAATAATTGTTTTATCTAAAAATGTTGTTTTTAATTCCGTTGAGAAAAAATCCTTCTTTGATCCAAAAAAAACAATAAAGAAAGATGAAAAGATTACAAAATCTTTAGAGTACTTTATCAAATCTACAAGCAATACATTTTCAGAAAAATCAAAAACAATTAACTGAAAAATAAAATATACTGGTAAAAAAGTAATAAGGTATATTAATAAAAAAGAAAGATTTCCGTTGTAAACTCTCTCTAGTATAAAATATACAAAGAATGTGTAGCATGATAAAAGAAGGAGTGAGATAATCATTCTTTATTGTAATTAAGTCCGTCAATCAATCCTTTGTAAACCATTTTTAGTTTCACAAATCTTAGTTTAATTGTAAAATATAGTAAATAAGAAAATATTTTAAAAAATTGATAGATCCACACTCCGATTAAGTTAAAATCTGAGTTATGTTTTTTAATAAAATAAATGTGATTTCTAATGTTTAAATAATGAGTATACGGCGAAACCGATCCTTCCCAAGATTTTTTTTGAATCCAAGATTTACCCTCATGATGATAAATTATACTTTCTTTTACAATGCCTAAATTATAACCCGTGTTTTTTATTTTTAAAGAATAATCAGCATCTTCATAATATACAAAGTAGTCATCATCCAAATAGCCAATTAAGTCTACTAATGAAGATCTAAACACGAAGCAACACCCCGAAATCCATTCTGTTAAAGATTCATTTTGTAAACTATTTAATTCAATATTTTTGTTTAGGGTTAAAGGCAAACCAAAAAATTTATTAAATCGTCCACCAAAATTCCAAACTGTTTTTTTATTTTGAAAATTCAAAATTAAAGGTTGAACAGCACCTATTTCCTTTTCAGAATTTAATCTATTTAAAAGTGGCTCAATAAAGTTTTCATCAACCTCAGTATCGTTATTTAATAGCATAATGTACTCAAAACCCTCACTTTTTGCATATTCAATTCCTATATTATTGGCTCCGGTAAAACCTAAGTTTGAATTATTTTGAATAAAATGAACCTTAGTAAAATCTTTCTTTAATTTAGATACAGACTTATCTTTGGAGCAATTATCTACAACTATAATTTTAAAATTTTGATATGAGCAATTCAAAATGCTTTCAATACAGGAATTAGTCAGCTCATATTGGTTCCAGTTTACTAAAATTATAGCTAGTTCCTTATTCATCTTTTTTCAAATAATGATTACACAAAAAATAGTTAATTATTTCTGATAAAATTAAAGATATAGCCATACCCAAACCTCCATAAAAAAAACTTAGTAGAAATCCTGAAATAAATGTAAAACATACAGTATACCAAGAGGTTTTATTCAAAATTATTTTTCTTTCGTTAACTATTATTTTGACCATATTTTTAAAATTTAACATACTAAAAAATGGAACAAATGCTAATATCGATAAGATGGTTTGGCTATACTCAATAAAATCACCAGATAAAATATAAATTATCCATTTTGAAAAAAGAGTAACTAGGATAGCCAAAGAAAAAGTGAGTAGTAAACTGTTTTTGAAAGTTCTGTTTAAGAAATTTTTAAATTTATTTTTATCATTAATAAATTTCCTAGTAGCTTCTTGTAAAATTGACTGAGTTATAAAAACTGGAATCATTCTTAGAAGAAGGCCAACTTTTTGAGCCAAAGAAAATTTTCCAAGTTCTGAATTACTAACAAAAACAGACATGATTATAAGTGCGCTATTTACAGATAAATAACCAGAAAGAGAAGACAGTGTAAAATAAAAGTTTTCCTTTACTCTATTAAGAAATTGTTTTGGTTGTGAAAAACTGAAACTAAATTGTTGATTATTATAAATATAAATCCAGCAAAAAATGTAAACAATTAAACATGAAGAACCAAAAAATAAATTCACTAAAAAAGCATCATTAGTTGAATCGATTAGATATAAAATGAGTACTAAATAAAAACTTTTGATTAAGAAATTTGATAATACAACTCCAATTAGCTTATCACTTCCTTGAAAATAGAAAAAAGGATTTATAGCTTCACTAATTATAATTATTAGTGAAAAAATAAAAATATTTTCATAAAAAAGTTCCGGAGAAAAAAATACAACTGTTAAAGAAACTAATAAAAAAACAAACCCTAAATACAAACGTGTTGAAATAATGTCATTAATTAGGTTTTGAGTGTCAACACTATTTTTGAAAGAAGCTATTCTCTTTGGAGCATTAATATTGTACCCATACCCAACCATTACTGAAATAACCATAACTACAGTGAAATATAGATTTACAATACCAAAACTTTCAACTTCAATTTTTTGAAATAAAACAGGGGTAATAATTAAAGTAAAAAGGATATTGATAAGTTGATTAATTGATAAATTAAAAAAATTCTTAAAAAAAATATTTTTAATTTTTTTTTTCATCAGAATATGTAGGTTATAATTTTTTGTACAAACTGAGAATCATTTGTAATATGATTGACAAAGTAAAACCTAAAAAAGAACCATAAAATAAGGTTTCTGAAAGTTTCCATTTTGAATTTTCAAGTGGATATACAGGGCTATCTATGATTTGAATTAGTGGTGTTGAATTTCTATGGGAAACTTTTGCAAGCTCAAGCTGTTTAACTAATTCTTGAAAAATTGCTGTATTTGCTTGTACATCAACCATTGCTTTTTGATAGGGTGTTTTTAAAGTTTTTAAAAGTGGATTTAATTTAGGTATACTTTCATCTAATGCTGCTAAAATTTGGATTGAATTATTTAAAACATTCCTAACACTGTCACTTTCTTTCTGCAAAACATTTAAATTTATTCCAGTCTTAAAGGATTTAGATTTAATGTAAAATTCATTGACGTTTGCAACTAATTTTTCATTAAATATTTTAGCAAATTCTTCATTATAATGGTTAAACTCAACATTTAATATTGTTGTTTTTCTACTTGGTTTAGTAACCACAAGATTTTTTTCTCTTATTTTTTTTGTTGTTATTTTAATTATACTGTCTTGTATTCTATTTAAATTATTTTCTTTATTAAAAACTATTTTATTAGCCTTCCATTTATCTGATTTATTTTGAATTTTCCCAAGCATATTTATAAGCAACATTTTACCGTCATTAAAATCCCCATAACTAAGCAGAGTCTTTTTTAACATCGCATCAGATCTATACAAGTCTTGTATATTATCAATTTGAAATAAACTGCTTGCATCTATAAAACTTGAAGGATTAATACCTGCAAGAGAGGCAACAGAGGAAAGCTCTCCCATTCCTTTAGAATTATCATTATCTAAAACAAAACTGGTTTTCGCGTAGTATTTAGGTTTAATTAAATAATTAAAGGAAATAGTAAAAAATAAAACACTAATTGAGGATAAAATAATTTGATTTTTTTGGCTTTTTAAAAAAGAAAAAAAAATACTAATTCTATTAATCAAAAATCTTAAAGAAAATTCCTCAACCAAATTATTATTATTTTTTTTCATAAATCAATTAATTTGGGAGATTGCCAAAATTAATGTTGCAAGTCCAGTTGTATAATTTAAAAGTTGAGAAACCCCCAATGGATTTTTTTCAGATTTTTTTGGAACTATTATCTCAGCTCCAGGTTCAATTTTGGGATAGATATTGAAAAATAAAAATTTCTTGGTTCTAGCGACATCACCATTGGCATAAACAACATAAGAACCAGACTTTTTGGCATTTGAATCAAATCCCCCTGCTCCATCTAAGTAATACTTAAAAGATTTGTTTGAACTAAACCTTACTGTGTTTGGATATAACAACTCTCCTCTTAATTTTACGGTTTCTAACTTTTTTGGAACAACAATTATGTCCCCTTCATAAAGTACTAAATCAGATTTTGATCCAGATGAGTTAACTATATTCATTAAATCAATTCCAATGGATTCATACTTGTTGGAAGAAAGATAAGATTCAGACGAATTTCTCTTGGCTATCTCCTTAATCCTTTCAGTTTTAGCAGAATTACTTAAATCCAAGTTATTTATTTTTTCTTCATCTGACTTATTAATTTCATTGTCCAAACGATCTATTAAGAGCAGTTCAGATTCTGTTAAGAATTCCTTGTTTTTAAAAATAGTTTCTCTTAGATTTTTTAAACTACTAATTTTCTTTAATTCATCAGAACTTGGCTGAAATGATTCAGTTAATCTGAATAAGGTAGCCCCTTGAAGAAATGCCATATTTTTGAAGCCTCCTGCCCTTTTGATAACATCTGAAATTCTTTCATTTTTTGAAGAAAGTGCATAGTTTCCTGGGTATGCAACTTCACCCTCTATGGTAATAAATTTTTGAGAATATGAATTAGGATTTTTTCTAATAATAATTTTATCATATGGCTGAACCTTAAAATCTAATGATTTATCAAGATCGTATTCAAAAATTTCAGCTAAACTATTACTATTAATTTCATCGGATTTAAGAACTCTTGATATTTCAATTCTAGATGAGTTTGCATCATTGGAGAGTCCTCCTGCAAGCAATATCAATTCATCAATTTCAAGATTATTTGAAAATGGATAGGTCCCAGGAAGATTAACTTCCCCTGAAATTTCAACATACTTTTCTTCAGCTAAATTATTAATTGAAAAAATTGTTAAGACATCTTCTTTAACAATTTTTATATCATCAATTTTATCATTTAACAAATCTGATAAGTTAAAAGAAATAATATCAGTGGAATAATCTTTGTTTGTTCGTTTTATAGCGGCCCTTTTGAGATAAACATCTGATTTCAGTCCTCCTGATTTATTTATCAATTCTTTTACACTCATATTTTTTGAAATAGAATAGTTTCCAGGTCTATTAACAGCTCCTAAAACTATAACCCTGTTTGAGAACTTATTTAAAACTTCATCAACTTGAAAAATATCACCAGCTTTAATTTTAAATTCATCAAATTTATTTTTTTCAACATCAATTATCATAAGTTCATCTTCAACAACCCTTGTAAGTTTAATTGAATTTGTAAATGCTCTTTCTTTAAACCCGCCGAAATAATTTATTAAATCATTAAAAGACTCAGAGTCTTTTATTTCATAAATACCTGGTTTTTTAACAGATCCTTTAACCTCAACCCTGTTTTCATATGCTCCAACCAAAATTAAATCATTGTTTTCAAGCCTCAAATTACTAGAGTTATCCCCTGAAACTAAGTATTTGTATAAATCTATAGTCTCCTCTAATTTATTATTTCTGAAGATTTTTATGTTTCTAAGTGTAGCGTTTTCATTTATACCACCTGCAACATATATAGCATTAAAAGCGGTGTTTAGTGCACTAAATGAATATGTTCCTGGGAGATTAACTTCACCAATTATATTAACTCTTATTGACCTTGGGGTACCTAACGAAAGATTTAAATTTGTTCTCCCATTGGTCAAACCTGTGTAAATTGGTTCTAACTTAGATATCAACTTTTCTTTTGCTTTTTTAATTGTTAAGCCATTTAACACTATTGGGCCAATATTTTCAATTATCAGACTTCCATCTGGATTAATTTCACCATTAAAATAACTTTCTGATTCACCATAGATGTCTATAAATAAATTATCTCCAACACCCAAAACATAGTCATTAGGGGTTGGCATATTAAAATTATTTTGAAAAGTTAAAAATCCGTTCCCCTTGAAAATGTCAAACCCAAAAATATTACTTGATTTATATCTTATTAATTTGATTTCTTCATTATACTCTTCTCTTAATCTGGTATTTTCGATTGGGCTAGAAGCATTGGATGCAACTCGCTTAAGTTCTTTAGAAGTATCAAATTTATTTTTAAGTTTTTGTAACTCCTCTTCGCTGTATCCTTGAGACTTAGCAACCTTTATTAAATCAAATTGATTGAAGCCCTGAGCCGATGCTTTTCTTAGTAAAAGATCAAGTTCTGATGAATTTAGCTCCAAAAAATTAATTGAACTGAAATCACTATAATCTTGTGAAAATGATACAGTTACTGAACAAATAAGTAAAATTGATAATAAAATTTTAGTTAGTTTTCTCATATTCTATCTAATTTTACTAAGATATTTAAATTAACTTTAAAAATTTAAAATTTATTATATTAAAGTAAACATACAAGACCAAAAGCTATGAAACAATTAATCTCGCTACTTTTTTTTCTAATTATTACAAACATAAACTCACAAACTGAAATTAAGTTCAACTTAGCTTCGTCTCTTTTTTTGGTACCTAATATTGGAATTGAGATTCCAATAAATGAGAAATTCAGCTATCAGTTAGACACAACAGCTTCTTTTTGGGATTCAGTTGATGGAAGTCCTTATCAATTTGTTCAAATTTTCAATGAGTTTAGATTTTATACTAATCCAAGTAGAAGAGATTTTTTTATTGGCCCTCATATTGGCTATGGAATGTTTACAGTCAGAAATCCAAAATTTTTGACAGATATTGTTGACACAGCATATAAAGAGGAGGGAAGCTACCAGTCTGGTAGAAATACATATTATGGAATTACTTTGGGCAAGAAATTCAAACTAAAAAATCCTAGATTTGGTTTAGAATTGTTTATTGGTTTTGGTTCTTCTCAATCAAATTATAAGTATTATAACGGAGACGAAGTTAGAGATTTTGAAAATGACAGGGCCTTTAGCAAAAGTGGTGAGGAACTTCCTTACAAAGGAGGATTAATGTTAACCTACAAAATTTAATTTAATCTTAAAACTCCTTTTGCCATAATTAGAAAAGTCTTAAAAATAATTTTAAGATCTAATAAAAAACTCCAATTTTTAAAATAGAAAATATCTGTTTTAACTCTTTTGTTCATATCATCAAATGATGATATAAAACCAGAGTAGCCACTAACTTGAGAAAGTCCCGTTATTCCAGGCTTATATCTGTGTCTTTTGTTAAACTTTAAAATTTTGTCACTGTATTCCTTATTAAGTTTTAGAGGATGAGGTCTTGGACCAACAATTGACATATCTCCAAAAAAAACATTGATAAATTGTGGCATTTCGTCAAGCGTTGATAGCCTTAGAAATTTCCCAAATTTAGTTAATCTCTTATCATTATCATTAGCCATAGTAATATCCGATTCTTCATTTAAAATCATTGTTCTAAATTTTATACATTCGAAAACCCTTCCTTTTAAGCCTTCTCTTTTTTGAACAAAAAATACAGGTCCTTTAGAGCTTATTTTGATTATTAATCCTAAAAGTGGAGTCAACCAAGAAAGTATTAGTGTTATAACTAAAAAAGAAAATATTATATCAAAACTTCTTTTAAGGTAAATGTTTAAAGTATTGTCAAGAGGTAATTTATTTATACTTATGTAGGGAACCGTAGAAATTTTAGATATAAAAAAGTTTTTTACATCATAAAATGCTAAATCAGGAATTGAGCTTACTTTTAAGTTGAGATGATCGGCAATTTTGATTATTTTTTCCTGAGATTTTGTATTAAGCTTCTGAGAAAAGAATATTCTGTCATATTCCATTATTTTTTTTTCACTCAAAGCAGTGAAATAACCTAAGTGAGGAACATTCTTTATTAACTTAGTTTTTTTTGCATAAGAATAAACTCCTTCACATCTGTAACCAAGTTCAGGGTGGTCAACTATTTCGTTGTATAATTCAATTCCGTGAGAATTGTGACCAATAACTAAACATTTTATTATGTTTCCCCCAGTTGCTCTATAATTTTCTAACAAAGAATCAACAGATAGTCTGTACAATATCATTAAAAAATAAAATAAAGTGGCAGCGATAATAATAGTTAGCAGAAAGAATTCCATTCTTACAAAAAGTAGGTTTAGAATTGACATCAAACCACTAAACAAAAATAACTTCTTTAACGATGATTTAATTAAATTCCATTTTTTTATATCTCTTCCAACAACATGAGATTTAAGGCCAATAGAAATAAAAAACCAAAACCCTATAAAAAGATAGTTTAAATAAGTCCATTTAGTATGTGTGTAGGCAAGCATAATGTGAGTGGAAATAAATATAACCACAAACTCTCCCAAGTAATATAGTATGGGGAAATAAAAATTGAATCTGCTTTTAAACATAATATGCAAATATATGACAATTTTAAACCTGAATAGATTTATTACTTTTTTAAAATTGTACTTCGGGTGGGAATCGAACCCACACTCTCGAAAGAACTGGATTTTGAATCCAGCGCGTCTACCAATTCCGCCACCGAAGCAAGGAGCGTAAAAATATAAAAAATCTAGATTATCTATACATAAATTATGTATCCTAAAATAAATTAGTAAATTTGCCGTCCATTAATTGAGGAAATGTCAAAAAAAACTACTGAAGCTAAAATTTTTGCGTGCCGACAAAGTTTGGATATTGGTGAAAAAATTGCCAAAGCATATGGAGTAAAACTTGGGAAAGTTATTTTTCACACTTTTAGTGATGGAGAGTTTCAACCATCTTTTGAAGAGTCAATTAGGGGAAGTAGAATTTTTTTAATTGGATCAACTCAGCCAAGTTCTGAAAATCTAATGGAACTTCTACTGATGATTGATGCTGCCAAAAGAGCATCTGCTAGACATATTACTGCTGTAATGCCTTATTTTGGATGGGCTAGACAAGACAGAAAAGATAAGCCAAGAGTCCCAATAGGTTCTAAATTAATTGCTAAATTATTGGAATCGGCTGGAGCAACCAGAATAATTACTATGGACCTTCATGCTGATCAGATTCAAGGATTTTTTGAAAAACCTGTTGACCATCTTTATGCCTCGACTATATTCATTCCTTACTTGGAAAGCTTAAAATTAGAAAATCTTACTATAGCTTCACCAGATATGGGAGGATCAAAAAGAGCATATGCTTATTCAAAATTTTTGAATAGTGATGTTGTTATTTGTTACAAGCAAAGAAAAAAAGCTAATGTAATTTCCCACATGGAATTAATTGGAAATGTTGAAGGAAAAAATGTTGTTCTTGTTGATGATATGGTAGATACAGCTGGAACTTTAACAACAGCTGCAGACCTAATGATGGAAAGAGGTGCAAAATCTGTAAGAGCTATTTGCACACATCCTCTACTTTCTGGAAAAGCTTATGAAAGAATTGAAAACTCAAATCTCAAAGAATTAATCATCTCAGACAGCATACCAGTTAAGAATAAAAGTAAAAAAATTAAAGTTTTATCATCAGCTAATTTATTTGCAGAGGTGATGAAAAACGTTCATAATAATCAATCAATAAACCCATTTTTTATAAAATAAATCATGAAATCAATTACAATCAACGGATCTAAAAGAGAACACGTGGGCAAAGTAGCTACTAAGGCCTTG
>SGZG01000036.1 GCA_004214185.1 Flavobacteriales bacterium
AAATAATTTTAATTTGACTGGTATTAATTTTTTGATAAGAGACCTCACTCTTGAAAACTCAAATTTTGATTTTAAAATTGAGAATTTTTCAACAGTTTTTGATAACAAAATTTTTGTTGAAAATTTCGAATCAAATTTTTATAAAAGAGATTCAATAATCAATTTTAATAACACTAAAATTAAATTTGGAAGTTCAGAGATTATAGGAAACTTCAATTTAGATTATTCAGAAATTTTATCTTCAAATTTTTCATCCTCAAATTTTGTTGATTTTTTGAAAATTGATTTTAATATTATTAACTCTAGCTTAATATCAACAGATCTAGGTAATATTTTACCAACTTTGAAAACATCATATGATGCAACTTGGCTAGTTGATGCAAAAATTAATGGTTATATAAATGATTTGAATATTGATAAACTGTTATTAGAGAACAAAAAAAATAAAATAAATATTAAATCTAATCTAAAAAATATTTTAAACGAGAATTACAGTTTGAATTTTAATTTACTGGATTTTGACGTTGATTCTTATGAGATAAATATTGCTTTTCCAAAATTTTTTGGAACTATATTACCATCCTCTTTAAAGTCATTTGGTAGATTTAATGTAAATGGAATAATAAATATTACACAACACGATATTAAGTCAAAATTAAATTTGAATACAAATAAAGGTTTAATTAAAGCCAATTTAAGTTTACATGACTTCTCAAATATAGATAATGCATCCTATGAAGGTAAAATTATTGGAGTTAATCTTGATTTATCAAGGTTTCTAAATTCAAAAGAAATAAGTGATAGTAATTTTGAATTTAACATAAAAGGTAAAGGTTTTACAAGGGAACTTTTAAATTCTAGAATATATGGATCAATTACTAATCTTAATATTTATGATTATGATTTAAAAAATATTGATTTGAGTGGAGTAGTGAAAGATCAAATATTTGACGGAAAATCTTCCATTAGTGATGAAAATGTTTCTCTAAACTTTAATGGATTGATTGATTTTTCTGAGGATTTAGTTGATTTTGATTTTAATCTAAACCTGTTGAACACTAACCTTAGTATTTTTAATAAAAAATCAGATGCTTCATTAAGTACGAATGTTAATGTAAAACTTAGAGGATCCAATATTGAAAATGTGATTGGTGATTTATCAATTAATGATTTAAAATATTTTAATAATCAGGTTACAAATTCATTTGATGACTTTCAAGCCCAATTAAGATATAATGATGATATCAGAATTCTTAATTTAACCTCACAAGATGCAATAAGTGGAGTGATAATTGGTGAGTATGATATCTTTAATATAAAAAACATTTTTATTAATAACATAGGTAACCATTATTCCAACTTTAAAACTAATGATCAAGTAGATTTTAAAAACATTTCATTTAATTTAAATTTAAAGCCAAAGTTAGCTCAACTATTAAGGAATAATTTAGATATTGATGAAAGTACATTTATCTCAGGAGATTTTAAAGAAAATGGCGAATACAAAATTGACCTTAAATCTAATTATATAAACTATAATGAATTAAAAGCAGAAGCAATAGATATTAGCTTTAACAATAAAAGTGGTTTTTTTAAGATTAATAAGCTGAGTTCTCAATTTCTAGAGGGTACAAATTTTAATATTAAATCTCAATTTCAGAATGATACACTTTATGTAGATTCAAATTATAAAAGCTTTGATGATAATAACAATAAATTAAATTTTTATCACACAATTGATGTAGATGAGAATTCAATTTTTGGCTTTACGAACTTAGATTTAGTATTTAATAAAAATAACTGGTCTATTGAAGAAGCTTTAAATCCTAACTTGGTAATTGACTCAAATTTCAAAGAATTTAAGGCTAGTAACATTTCATTAATTAGCGATCAACAAAAAATTAAACTAGATTTAATTGATTCTAATTCTAGATCAGATTACAATATTTCATTTTACGACGTTGAACTTGGAAGTTTTACAAATATTTCTAATACTATTTTTTTTAATGGAATAATTAATGGTAATATTTCAGTCATAAAAAACGACCAAACTTACTCTGGAGATTCTAACGTTTCAATCACAAATCTAAAAGCAAACAACCAAGATCTTGGCAGTGCTTTTTTAAAACTTAATGCTTCTGAAGATTCAAGTCAAATAGAGTTAGACTTTAAAATAAATAATAATCAAAAGGAAAAGTTGAATCTCTTTGGAAGTTTTGCAATTGAAGAAGATTACTTTCCTTTAGATATGATTTTAACAACTCAAGACTTTAATATTTCTCCTTTTTCAAAAATTGGAAAAAATGTAATTAATGATTTTGAAGGTTTTTTCAATTCTGAAATAATAATTAGAGGGAATTCCTTGAATCCTGTTTTTTATGGAAGTATTCAAACCTCAAACGTAGCTTTTCACTTACCTTACCTAAATGTAAGATATGAAATTGATAATAATTCAACATTTTTTTTAGATGATCAATCTTTTTTTATTGATGATTTCACTCTTTTAAATAAGTTAACAGAAACAAAAGGAATTATATCTGGAAAAATTTCGCATAATTTATTTAAAAAATGGTTTTTAGAACTTGACATAAATACAGATGATTTACTTATACTAAACACCAAATTTTCTGATAATGATTTATATTATGGAAAGGGAATGTTCAATGGAAATGCAATAATTTATGGTCCAACTGAAAATCTATTAATAAAACTTAATGGTTCAACGAATAAAAACACATCATTAGTAATTCCTATTAACGATTCAAAAAATATTGGAAATTTAAAATTTTTAAACTTTGTTAATTCCTCTGTTGACTATGATGAAAATGAATTAAAGACTAAATCTTTGCTTGTTGATTTAGATATTGATTTTAATACAAATGCTAATCTTGAGGTTATTCTAGATTCGGAATCTCAATCCAAAATTAACGGAGTTGGTAACGGAAAATTAAACTTTAAAATTAATACTTTAGGCAACTTTAATATGTTTGGAGATTATACTATTGAAAGAGGATCTTATTATTATAGAACTTTAGGAATAATCAATAGAGAATTTGAATTATTAAAAGGTTCAAGAATTACCTGGAATGGAGATCCTTATCTTGGTGAATTAAATATTAACGCTAATTATGAAATACCTGGGGGAGCAAATCCTGCGATTCTGATTCAAAATACTAGTTTTAACAGAAAGATTCCTACCACCGTAAATGTAAATTTGGAGGGTAATTTTAACGAAATGAAAACACCCTTATTCAAAATAAACTTTCCAAATACCAGAGGGCCAATAAAATCAGAACTAAATTATTATTTGATTGATGATGAAAAAAGACAAAAACAAGCATTATCTCTTTTGTATCAAGGGTCATTTATAGACGAAGTTTCACTCTCTTCAATATCATCTCAAGCAATAACTAATAATTTATTTCAAAGTGCATCAGGTTTGTTAGACAACATATTTACAAATTCTGAAGATAAAATGAACATTGGAATTAATTATTTGCAGGGAGACAGAAATTCATCATCATCACTTCTAAATAGAGACAGGCTTGGTCTTACTTTAAAATCAGAGATTAGCGATAGAATTTTATTAAATGGTAAAATTGGTGTCCCAGTTGGAGGAGTTGAAGAAAATGTAATTATAGGTGATGTTCAAATCGAATTTTTATTAAATGAAGAAGGAAATTTGAAAGCTAGATTTTTTAATAAAGAAAATGAATATCAGTATTTTGGTGATGATATAGGATACACACAAGGTTTAGGTCTCTCATATGAAATTGATTTTAATAGTATTAGGACCTTGTTTAAAAAACAAAACAAAAATAAGTCGAAAAGAATAAAATAATCTTAAAAAATTAGTTTGTATTTTTGCAACTAAATTTAAGAAGAATGAAAGTTAAAAAAATAGCAGTTTTAACATCCGGAGGAGATTCACCAGGCATGAATACAGCTCTTAGAGCTGTCGTTCGAACCTGTGCATATAATAATATTGATTGTTTTGGTGTTTCGAGAGGATACCAAGGCCTAATAAATGATGATATTAAATCTTTAAAAACTAGAAGTGTAAGAGGAATTATAAATAGGGGAGGTACTATGTTATACTCTGCTAGATCTGATGAATTTAGAACACCGGAAGGCCGAAAAAAAGCTTATGAAAATGTAAAAAAACATAATATTGACGGAATAGTTGTTATTGGAGGTGATGGATCTTTTACCGGAGGTCTAATATTTCAAAAAGAATTTAACGTTCCTGTTGTCGGCATCCCAGGGACTATTGATAATGATCTTTATGGAACAACTCACACTTTGGGTTATGATACAGCATTAAATACTGTTATGGATGCCATTGATAAGATTAGAGATACGGCGATTTCTCACGATAGACTATTTTTTGTTGAAGTTATGGGTAGAGATGCAGGTCATATAGCCTTAAATTCAGGAATTGCAATTGGTGCTCAAGAAATCCTAGTTCCTGAACACAATATAGGCATCGAGGAATTAGTACAATCCTTAAAAGACAGTAAAAAGAATGGCAAAACATCTAGTATTGTAGTTGTAGCCGAAGGAGATAAAACAGGAAAAAATGTTTTTGACTTAGCTAAAAAGGTTGAGCAAGAGTTTCCAAAATATGAAATTAGAGTATCTGTATTAGGACATATGCAAAGAGGAGGTTCTCCATCTTGTTTCGATAGAGTATTGGGTACAAAAATGGGAGTTACAGCAGTTGAATCTCTTCTAAATGGTGAATCTGGATATATGATTGGTGTCGATAATGGTAAAATTGTTAAAACTTCTCTAAAAAAGGCTATCAAAGGTGAAACTAAAATTGATCCCGAACTAATCAGAATTTCAAGAATAATGAATATTTAAAAATATTATCAAAATCTCAATTTTTGATTAATTTATTGACATATTCACATTCATGATAAATTTTATTTTTTTTTAATTATACTATCAATTTTTTTTTTTTAGGTTTGCCATCGCTAACTATTAAAACACATTAAAATGTCAAAAATTAAATTAGGAATTAATGGATTTGGAAGAATTGGAAGAATGGTATTTCGTGCTTCCTTACTTAGAGATGATGTAGAGATTGTTGGAATAAATGATCTATTGGATGTTGAGCATTTAGCTTATTTGTTAAAATATGATTCAGTACATGGTACTTGTAAAGCAAATATCAGTGTTAAAGATGGAGACTTAGTTGTAAACGGTAATACTATTAGAATCACTGCCGAAAGAGATCCTAAACAAATTAGTTGGGACACCATAGATGTTGATATCGTAGCTGAATGTACAGGAATTTTTACATCTATTGAAAAAGCTCAGGCACACATTGATGGTGGCGCAAAAAAAGTTGTTATTTCAGCACCATCTCCTGATGCTCCCATGTTTGTGATGGGGGTTAACCACAATGACGTTAAGTCCGATAATTTAATAGTTTCTAATGCATCTTGTACTACCAATTGTCTTGCACCAGTTGCAAAAGTTTTACATGATGATTTTGGAATATCAGAGGCTCTTATGACCACTGTTCATGCCACTACTGCTACTCAATTTACTGTTGATGGACCATCAAAAAAAGATTACAGAGGTGGAAGAAGCTCTCTTGTAAATATTATGCCAGCATCCACTGGTGCAGCAAAAGCCGTAACAAAAGTAATTCCCTCATTGGTTGGAAAGATCACTGGGATGGCTTTTAGAGTTCCAACAGCCAATGTATCTGTTGTTGATTTAACTGTAAAGTTAGATGTTGAAACATCTTACGATAAAGTTATGGAATCATTAAAGAAAGCCTCCGAGAATGACTTGAACGGTATTTTAGGTTTTACAAAAGATTTAGTAGTTTCTCAAGATTTTATTGGTGATGCTCGAACATCTATTGTAGATTATAATGCTGGAATTGAATTAAATCCATCTTTTTTTAAAATTGTAACTTGGTATGATAATGAAGCAGGTTATTCAAATAAATTAATTGACTTAGCTTGTCATATTAATTCAATTTAATTTTCAATGAGATTAATTGTTGATAGCGGATCCACTAAAACTGATTGGATAGCTATAGATGATAGTGGAGCAATTATTTTTGAAACCTTCACTTTAGGGTTAAATCCCCAAGTTTTGACTGAATATATCATAGAAGAAAGAATTATAAATAATTATGATTTATATCAGAATAGAAAAAAAATAAATAAAATTTACTTTTACGGAGCTGGTTGTGGCACCCAACCCCCAAAAGAACTTTTAACTAAAGTATTAAGTTCAATTTTTATCAATTCAGATTTTGACATTAAAGAAGATACTTATGCTGCCGTATATGCCTGTTGTAAACCCAGATCTAAAGCGATTGTTTCTATTTTGGGAACAGGTTCTAATTGTAGCTATTATGATGGTGAAAGATTACATCAAAAAGTTACTTCCCTAGGATATGTTTTAATGGATGATGCAAGTGGAAACTATTTTGGTAGACAACTTTTAAGAGATTTTTATTTTAATAAACTTTCTGATGATCTTGCAAATAAATTTAAAGCAGAGTTTGATTTAAAAGCAGAGATTATTAAAGATTCTCTTTATAAGAAACCAAACCCTAATACATATTTGGCAAAGTTTGCAAAATTTTTGGTACAAAATAAAGATTTTGAATATTCAAAAAATTTGATTAAAAAAGGGTTTATTCTTTTTATTGAAAATCAAATTGAACAATTTGATAATCACAAAGATGTTGAATTACATTTTGTAGGTTCAATTGGCTACTATTTAAAAGAAGAATTAAAAGAAGTTATAGACTCAAAAAAATTAAAACTTGGAAAAGTTTTAAGAAGACCAATAGAAGGTCTAGTTGCATATCATCAATCTCACTAAGCTCATTTTTTTGCAATTACGGATACCTCAATTCTGGCTTTCTTGGGAAGTTCAGAAACTTCAACTGTTTCTCTGACTGGTTCCTTTCCTTTTTCAAAAAAAGTAGAGTATATTTCATTTACAATAGCAAAGTCTTCCATATCATCCAAAAAAATAGAAACTTTGATTACGTCTTTAAAACTAAAATCAGCTTCTTTTAAAACCTCATGAATATTTTTAAAAACCTGTTTAGTTTCTGTTTGAATACTTTTGTTATTCATTATCATAGTTTTCGGATCCAAAGCTATTTGACCTGAGGTGTATAAAGTTCCATCTATAAGAATTCCTTGATTATAAGGTCCAACTGGATCAGGAGCATGTTCAGTATTTATATATTTTTTCATAGTTGTTTGAGCATAGATGTTATAACTTATAAATAAAATATTAAAGTTAAATACTTTAATTTACAATCTTTTATCTGGAAGTCTTCTTTTGTCATATTTCAAATCGCTTAAAAGGTTTGATTTAATTCCAATAAAAAAATACCATGACGCTCTTGTGCTGAATGGCACCCAATTAAAATTCATTTTCCAACTGTCTAAATCTCTTTCAAATCTTAACTGTGTATAAGTAACTCCTTTATTTTTAAAATCATATCCTGATGATCCGCCTACTCTCCATTTTTCAGAAAGTTCAAAATTAGCTGACATCATTAAAGAATTGTTTGAAATATCTCTTTGTTTTCTGTTATTTGAGTAGGTTATTGAATGTGCCAAACGAATATCCCAAGGTATTCTATTTTTATAAAATTCAGACTTTTCCTCTTTTTCATCTTGCTCGTTTTCTTCTTCCTCATCATTCATATTGTCAAAAGAACTATCAGCAAAATCAGTTGCTCTTCCAAACAGATCATCTTTTCTTCCACCACCACTTGTATTATTAAACCTTTGAGATTTTACTTTTGAATTTTTACTCTTATACGAAAAACCTAGATTGATGTTAGCACTGGTCATTCTAAATAGTCCTCCACCATCATTAATATTTAATGTATTTATTCTATTTCCATTATCATCTATAGCGTAGGGATCAAAAGTAGCACCTAAGTTTAAATCTAGTTTATCATCAAACAGTGATGTTGATGTAGTCATTCTTACTGGGCTCCATTTTAAAGAATCCGCTGCAATATTGTAACTGGTTGAGAAATTTAGATTATTAAAAATCTTAATCTTTTTAGGCTCTAATTTTGTGCTATCTTTTGATTTTACTTTTGCTTCTAAAATATTACTTAGTCCTAATCCAACTGAGCTTGAGAAAGTATTTCCTGGAACACCAAAAAATCCCTCTTGAAACCTTGTATAATCTCTAGTATTTCCATCAGCATCAATAATATATTCATCATAATATTTTTCAAAACTAGGTGCAACAGAATAAGAAATGGATGGTCGAATTACATGTCTTATGGATTGTATTTTACTATCTTCCTTAAAATTAAAAACTCCATATATAGTTGTTCCAATGCTAGCTCCAAAGTTGTATTTATTAAATCTATCAAACCCTTTTATTGTATCTTTTTTTCCTTGAGTTTCATTTATAATATCGTAATTATTAAACTTTATGGTTTGCCCTGTCCAAACTTCCTCAAATCTTCCACTTAAACTTACACTAAAATGTTTCAATACCTTAAAGTTAGTTGTCAAAGGAATTGAGTGTTTTACTCCAATTTTAGCATCATTAAACATTTCTTTTTTTAAAAACAAAGAATCAGTAGTTGTAATTCTGTTTTCTCCTCTGATAGAATATTGAAAATTTATATTTTGTACAATCCCTTTTTTTTGACCATTTCTTTTTACAAATGGATATATTCTTTCAACATTTGCTTGAAATGTTGGCAAAATCATACTAACTATTTTACTTCTAGTGTTTTGAGAATGTGAGGCTGTTAATGATAGATTTACAGAAGGATATCCAGTAAAAGTTTTTGAATATGATATACTTGAATTCATGCTGTTGTTGAGAAAATTTGCAGTGTTTAACTGATTTACAGATTCTCTAAAATAATTACTACTACCAAGATTAACAGATGCAGAAAATCTACTGTTTGGATTTGCTTTTGAGTCCTGGTTGTGAGACCATCTAAAATTATAAATATTACTTTTAGAATAACCGGGTAATCCTTTTTCTCCGTTTATTAAATTCTCAAATCGTAAACTCAATGATCCGCCAAATTTATATCTTGTTCTGTACTTTGACTCTAATCTAAATCCATAACTACCATTTGTATAATAATCCCCTAGTAAGGTAACATCATAATTCTTACTAGGAGCAAAGTAATATCCACCATTTTGAATAAAGTATCCTCTGTCATTGTTTTGCCCTATGCTTGGAAAAATAAAACCTGTTTTTCTATTTTCAGTTAGTGGAAAATATGCAAAAGGTAAAAAAATTGGAGTTGGAACATCCGCAATATAAATATTACTTAGTCCAGCTATAATTTTATTTTTTGGAATAAACTTTCCCTTTCTCACTCTTATATAATAATCAGGGTTTTCCTTTTCTGAAGTAGTTACTTTTGCTTCTTTAATAAAGTATACTGAATCATTTTCTTTTTTAGTAGCAAGAGCTGATACATTCATTCCACTCTGCTCACTTTTAGAATTCCAAATCAAAGCTTTTTTAGTATCAAAATTAAATCTTATTGAATCAGGATTTATCTCATTTCCAGCTTGTTTGAAAAAAGGAGGTTGAATTAAATTTCCAAATGAGTCTTTAATTCTTCCAGCTGAAACTTCGTTTTTATTATAGTCTAAAATAATCAAACCAGATTTTAGTTCAGTATCCTGATAAAATAGTTCTGCTTGATCGTATAAGTATAACTTTCCTTTTTTTTTATCTATTTTGATATAACCTTTAGCATTTCTTGTAATTTTTCCCAGTAAGAGATTAGTATTACTTATAGAATCGTTTGAACTAATTGTATCATTTTCCTTAATATCTTGTGAATAATTAATTTGGAAAGTAAAAAATACTAGCGAAATAAAAATTAATTTAAATCTATATTTATTGTATGTGTAAGAAGCTGACAGATCCAAATATTTAAAAAGTAAAATTACACATATTTTTGGAGTCATAATTTTATTTAAAAATTATAATGAAATATATTATTAAATTTTTTTTTATTTCTTTTATTTTTTGTGCCTTCTCAAGTTTACATTCTCAAAATTCTGATCAAAAATTTACTGTTGTTTTAGATCCAGGCCATGGAGGCAAGGATCCTGGTAACACTGGTAATGGATATCTTGAAAAAAACATAGCTCTTTATATTGCTTTAAAAGTTGGCGCTCAACTCGAAAAGCAAAGTGATATTAAAGTTATATATACTAGAAAAAAAGATGTTTTTGTCAATTTATTTAAACGTGCAGAAATTGCTAATAAATCTAAGGCAGATTTGTTTATATCAATTCATTGTGATGCCCATAATTCAAATGCATATGGTGCCGGAACTTTTGTTTTAGGTTTACATGCCAATCAAAGAAATTTCGAAATTGCTAAAAAGGAAAATTCTGTGATTTTTAAAGAAAAGGATTATGAACAAAAATATGATGGTTTTGATCCCAATAGTCCAGAATCTGTTATAAGTTTGGTTTTAATGCAAGAAGATTATCTCGACCAAAGTATAGTAATAGCTGATTTAATTCAAAAAGCTTTTGTTAGTGATTTAAATAGAAGAAATAGAACGGTAAAACAAGCAGGTTTTATAGTTTTAAAGTATACTTACATGCCAAGTGTTTTAGTTGAAACAGGATTCCTAACTAATAAAAAAGAAGGTGCTTATTTAAATTCTAAAAAAGGTCAAAGAGAGATGGCATCTTCAATTGCTAATGGCATTATAAGATATAAATCAATATATAAAGATGATTTTATTGGACCGATTGAATTAAATAAAGGTAGTTCAGTTTCAGATTCGGTAAAAGATGAATATTATCTAAAAATTCAAATTGCATCGAGTAAAAAAAAAATACCACTTAAATCATACAATTTTAAAGGCTTAAAAAATTTAACTAGAAATTTGAGTGACGGTTATTATAGGTATTATTATGAAAGAACAGCGAATTATTCCAAAGCAAAATCTTTTTTAAAAAAAGCTCAAAATAATGGTTTTAAAGATGCAATAATAGTTGCATTTAAAAATGATAATAAGATTTCCATTAATGATTATTTATCTCAAGATACATACTGAATAAATTCATAACTTTGAAAAAAAAAAAATTTGAAAAATAAAAATGAAATAAAAACTGGGTTGTTAGTAATAGCAGGAATTGCATTATTTATTTTTGGATATAGTTATCTAAAATCAAACGATATATTTGTAAGTGACAGGACATTTTATGCAGTGTATAATGATGTAGAAGGGGTCGTTAATGGTACTCCAGTTACAGTAAATGGTTTTCCAGTTGGGAGTATTACTGACATTTCATTTCATAAACAAAATAAATTACTAGTAAAATTCAGAGTTGAAAATGAAATACAATTTTCTGTTAACAGTTTAGCACAGATTTATGAAACAGGATTGATCGGTGGAAAAGCACTTGCAATTATCCCTGCTATGGATAACAGTAGAGTTGCTGTTTCAAAAGATACTTTAAAATCATCAGTGGCACCCGGGTTGACTGATTTGGTCAATGAAAAATTAACTCCATTACAAGAAAATATTGAGATGATGATTGTTAGTGCTAATAATGTCTTAGATAAAATCAACTTAGTTTTTGACGATCCCACAAGAGCAAACTTAAGAACTAGTGTTTCTGATTTTTCAGAAACAATTTCTGATTTAAAAGAGACTAGTAAAATGGTAAATTCCATCGTAAAATCTAATAAGATGAGCATAAACAATACTCTTGATAATGTTAATAGTTTATCTAAAGATTTGTCTTCTATCTCTAATTCAATAAAGTCGAGTGACTTAGAAACAACCCTTCAAAACTTAAAGGAATCTTCAAAAAATTTATCTATTTTATTAGATGATATTAATAATGGAAATGGTTCAGTTTCAAAATTAATTTCTAATGATTCACTATTTAATAATTTAAATGATGCATCTAAATCTATTGATCTTCTCCTTGAAGACATAAGGCTCAATCCCAAAAGATATATTCATTTTTCAATATTTGGAAAAAAAAATCAACCTTATCAAAACAATAAAGATTAAAAATTGATTTCATTTATTCCAAATATAGTTTTTGTTCTAATATTTTTATTTTCAATTTTTTGGTTTTCAAAAAATGTAAAAAAAATCTACAGAAACATTAATCTTGGTATTAGTATTGATAGAAATGATAATAAAAAGTTAAGAACAATTCAAATGCTCAAAATAGCATTTGGTCAATCTAAAATGATTGACAAACCGATTGTGGGTCTTTTACACATTGTAGTTTATGTAGGTTTTCTTGTTATAAATATTGAACTTCTTGAAATAATTGTTGACGGCGCATTGGGAACCCATAGAGTTTTTGCTCCATTTTTAGGTTCCTTTTACAATTTTTTGATTGGTTTTTTTGAGATTTTTGCTCTTCTAGTAATAATTTCTGTCATTGTTTTTTGGATTAGAAGAAATGTTATAAATATTAAAAGGTTTCTAAGTTCAGAAATGAAAGGATGGCCAAAAAATGATGGAAATATAATTCTATATGTGGAACTCATCTTGATGTTTCTTTTCTTAACAATGAATGGAGCAGATTTATGGATTCAAAATAATGCACCAGAGTTTAATTATATTAACGCTGGTTCATTCCCTGTAAGTCAATATTTACTTCCAATATTTGATACTTTTTCTTCAAATACAGTATTTTTTATTGAAAGAACAGCATGGTGGCTACATATAATAGGAATACTTTGTTTTTTAAATTATTTATATTACTCAAAACACTTACACATAATTTTAGCTTTTCCAAATACTTATTTTTCTAATTTAAATGCAAAAGGAAAGTTTTCTAATTTAAAATCTGTTACTAATGAGGTTAAAATGATGTTAGATCCATCTGCTGAT
>SGZG01000037.1 GCA_004214185.1 Flavobacteriales bacterium
ATAATCTCAACAGGTCCTGGTATTTCCAAACCAGTTATAAGAGGATTATCTTCAAACAGAGTAACTGTATTTAATCAGTTTATAAGACTAGAAAATCAACAATGGGGTGACGAACATGGAATGGGGATCTCTGGATTTGGAGTTGGTTCCGTCGAAGTAATTAAAGGCCCTATGTCTGTTCTTTATGGTAGTGATGCCATTGGAGGAGTTTTGTTTGTAAATCCAGATAGTTATAATACTAGTGGTGAAACAGAATACGAATTAGCAACTATTTATGATTCTAACTTTAATGGATTTACAACTAATGTTGGTGTTAAAGGAGGTTCTGAAAAGTTGTCGTATTTAATTCAGGCAAGCCTTGTAGATAATGATAATTTTAGTACACCTCATGAAGAAATAGAAAACACCTATTTTAAGAATACAGATTTAAAATTTGGACTCGGTTACACATCTGATAATTTTATTTCGGACTTAAGAGTAAATTTCTCTGATTCAGAAATTGGGATTCCACATGGAGAAGAAGGTCACGATGATCATGACGATCATGACGATCATGACGATGAAGATCATGACGATGAAGATCATGATGATGAAGATCATGATGATGAAGATCACGATGATGATCATGATGATCATGATGATCATGACGAACATGATGAAGAAAAATCATATCAAGATTTACAAAACACTATTATTTCATGGAAAAACAGAATTCTTTTTGAAAACAAATCTGAGATTGAATTTACTTTAGGGTTTAGCTCTAATAAAAGAAAGGAATTTGGACATCATGACGAACATGGACACGATGACCATGATGATGAGGACCACGATGATGAGGACCACGATGATGAGGACCACGATGATGAAGACCATGATGATGAGGACCATGATGATGAGGATCACGATGACCACGACGATCATGGCGATGAAGCTGCACTTAATATGGATTTAGAAACTACAACTCTTGATCTAAAATATATTTTTCCAAAATCTGAAAAATTAGAAATCATTGTTGGTACTAATATGCTATGGCAAACAAATACTAACAATGGAGAAGAAGAGTTAATCCCTAATGCTGAAAAAAATGATTTTGGAATATATGCACTATCGCATTATCATGCTTCAAAATGGGATATATTACTTGGTTTAAGAAACGATACAAGAAATATTAAAACTTCAAGTTTTGATAAAGATTTTAACAGCTTTACTTACTCTTTAGGTTTTAAAAGAGATATTTCCTCAAATAAAATTTTTAGACTAAATCTCTCAAATGGATATAGAGCTCCAAATCTTTCAGAGCTTTTCTCTGATGGTGTTCATCATGGAACATCTAGATATGAAGTTGGAAATGTAAACCTGGTTGAAGAAAAGAGTTTACAAACAGATATATCTTTTGCTTCATATTCTTCTAATTCAACTTTTGGAATAGATGTCTTCTTTAATTCTATAGATGATTATATTTATTTGAATCCAACTGGACAAACAATTGATGGAGCACCAGTTTATGATTATACTCAAACTGATGCAAAATTGATGGGAACAGAAATTTATTTTTCAACTAAAACGTCTTTAGATTGGTTATCATTCAAAACCTCTATGGAATATGTTTCTGGAAAAAAATCAGGTGGAGACTATCTTCCTTTTATTTCTCCGATAACTATCAAAAATTCATTTGATCTTGATTTCGGTAGTAATAACTACAGTTTAAACATAATTAATAAAGGAAAGCAAAATAATGTGAGTCAATTTGAAACTCATACTGATTCATACTTTGTTGTTAATTTATCTGGAAGTCATGATATAAATTTGACTAACAACAAGCTAGGTTTAGTTTGGTCTATTAATAACCTATTTGACAAAGAATATTATGATCATTTGTCAAGATTTAAAACAATGGGAATTCACGAAATGGGAAGAAACATTTCATTTGGTTTGAACTATAAGTTTTAATAATAATTTGGTAATTCAGTTCGATATTCGGACTGAATTACCATTTTTTTCTGAATAATAGAGTTTCATTGGATAAGACTCTGAGTTAGTATTCGATAAGACCTGCCCAGTAGCTAAACTATATTTATATTCATCACAATTACATACAGCTTGTACTCCGTTAATTTCCAATGTAGAACAGGAAGAAGGGTATTGGTTTGGACAATTTGCTTCCCAAGCCATTATTTGATTATTTAAATTGAAGAGAATCAATCCTTTAATACCTCCTGAGCTTATATATACTGCACCTCCATTAAAATTCAAATTATCATACTGAGGTAAATTTAGATTAATAACTTTTTCAAATGAAATATCATCTAAATATGGGTTATTGTTTAACTCATTTTTAGTACATGAAATGCAAAACAAAAGAATAAAAAAAGAAAATGTTTTATAAGATCTCACAAAGGTGAAATTAATCAAAAAAAATAGATTTAAGAATTTTGTATATTTGTTTTATAATCCCGAGACCAAGGGATTTTTTGTTTTAAATTAAGTGTTATGAGTGATGTTTCTTATTATACTGCAGAGGGTTTAAAGAAGTTGAAAGACGAGCTTAGCCATCTTAAAGATGTTGAAAGGCCAAAAGCTTCTAATGCTATTGCTGAAGCCAGAGATAAGGGTGATCTTAGTGAAAATGCCGAATATGATGCTGCTAAAGAAGCTCAAGGGATGCTTGAAATGAAAATTTCTAAACTCGAAGCTACTTTGTCGAATGCTAGATTAATTGATGAATCACAATTAGATCTTAATAAAGTTTTAGTTCTCTCAAAGGTTACAATTAAGAATTTAAATAATCAGATGCAACTTAAATATACTTTAGTTGCCGAAAGTGAAGCTGATCTTAAATCAGGTAAAATTTCTGTTAATTCACCTATTGGAAAAGGTCTTCTTGGAAAGAAAGTTGGTGAAATTGCCGAAGTTATTGTACCTAATGGAACCATAAAATTTGAAATAATTTCAATTGAAAGATAGTTTTGAGCTCTATTTTTACAAATATTGTTGAAGGTAAAATACCTTGCTATAAAGTTGCAGAAAACTCAAATTGTTTAGCTTTTTTAGATATTAATCCAAATTCAAAAGGACACACCCTTTGTATTCCAAAAAAAGAAGTTGATTTATTATTTGATTTGGATGATGAACTTTACAATGATTTGATGAACTTTTCTAGAAAAGTTGCTATAGCTTTAAAAAAAGCCGTTTCTTGTGAAAGAGTTGGAATGTCTGTAATTGGTTTAGAGGTACCTCATGCTCATGTTCACCTCATTCCAATTAATTCTATGGATGATATATCTTTTAAAAGTAAAGTTAAAATGACTCCTTCAGATTTAGAAATTCTTGCAAAAAGAATAAGTTCATTTTTATAAATCTTTATTTAAACTTTATTTAAGGCTTAAAATTATTTACCTTCGTTACAAATAATTTAAACATGGATATTACTGGAAAAATTAAGCTTATTAACGAAACAAAAGAATATGGTAGTAATGGATTTCGAAAAAGAGAACTCATCGTCACTACTGAGGAACAATATCCACAAGATTTATTAGTAGAATTCATTCAGGATAAGTGTGATATACTAAATTCTTATAATGTAGGTGATTCAGTTAAAGTTGACATTAATTTAAGGGGAAGAGAATGGCAAAGTCCACAGGGGGAAATTAAGTACTTTAATTCAATTCAAGGTTGGCGTATTGAAAAATTGTCATTGGAGTCTAATCCAAACATTCCACCTGTTCCACCTGCTGAGGCTTTCGAGCCAGCAGATGATGTTAACGATAACGAACCAGACGATTTACCATTCTAATTTAAATGCACTTATTAGGCAGTGATCATGTTTTTCCTTCCGCAGAATCTGCAACTATAGAGGGAATTGTCGCTGTTGGAGGAGATTTAAATCCTAAAAGAATTTTAGAAGCTTACAAAAATGGAATCTTTCCCTGGTTTGAAAATGATGATCATTTAGTTTGGTGGAGTCCTGACCCAAGAATGGTATTATTTCCTGAAAATCTTAAAATTTCTAAATCCACAAAAAAATTATTAAAAGACAACTATTTCAAAGTTACTTTCAATCAGTCGTTCAATGAAGTTGTAGACTGTTGTGCAAAAGTAAAAAGGTTCGGTCAGGATGGAACATGGATAACTGAGGGATTAAAAAAAGCTTATAATAAATTACATAAGTTGGGTCATGCTTACTCTGTTGAAGTATGGAAAGATTATCAGCTTGTAGGAGGTCTTTATGGAATTGATTTAGGAAATATTTTTTGTGGAGAAAGTATGTTTACTAAAGTCAATAATGCAAGTAAAATTGGTTTTATACACTTGGTCAAAGAACTTTCAAAAAACAATTATAAATTAATAGATTGCCAAGTACCCAGTGCTCACTTGAAATCACTTGGAGCTGAAGAAATATCCAGAACTAATTTCTTAAGTTATTTGACTTAATTTTTTTTCAAATTCCTCTATTGATAATGAATTTCTAATATCATATTCTCCAATTGTAATTCTGTTAAGTCTTGTTAAATGAGCACCACAGTTTAGATTATTACCAAAGTCATTTACTAATGATCTTATGTAAGTTCCCTTACTACATTTTACAATAAAATTGACTTCAGGCAATTTTATTTGATCAATATTGAATTCATGGATTATAACCTCTCTACTTTTTATATCTATAGTTTCACCTTTTCTTGCAAATTCATAAAGTTTTTTTCCTTTGTATTTAATTGCGGAATATAAGGGAGGTTTCTGAGTAATTTTTCCTAAGAACTTTTTTGACTCTAGTTTTAACATTTCATTGTTTATGTGATCGATAGGCCTTCTTTCACTAATTTGTGTTTCTAAGTCAAATGATGGGGTAGATGCACCTAAATAAAAAGTACCATTATATGATTTATCTAAATTTTGAAATTCAAAAATTTTTTTTGTCATTTTACCAGTGCAAATTATTAATAAACCCTCTGCTAGTGGATCTAATGTACCAGAATGCCCAACTTTAATTTTTTTTAAATTAAATTTTGATTTGATTAACCATCTTACTTTATTAACGACCTGAAATGAGGTCCAATTTACAGGTTTGTTAATTAGAAGAATGGTTCCTCCTAAAAAATAGTCTTTGCTAAACTCCATTTAAAGAATAGAAAATTATAATTGATCCAACAATTAAACAATAAATTGAGAAATAATAAAGTTTGCTTTTTTTCACAAGTGAAATCATCCATTTACACGCCAGTAAACCTGTTATAAATGCAGAAATAAATCCTAAAAAAATAGAAATAAAGTCAATATTCTGAAATTGCAATCCTCCATTGTCAATAATTGATTTAAACATACTACCAAAAATTAGTGGAATAACCATGATAAATGAAAATTTGGCAGCTTTAGCCCTATCAATCCCAAGAACTACTGCAGTGGCAATTGTTGCGCCACTTCTTGAAATTCCTGGTAAAATTGCAATAGCTTGAGCTAATCCAATTATAAAGCTATTGTTGTAGGAGATATTATTTTTTTTTAACTGAATTCTATCTGATAAGTATAGCAAACCTGCTGTTAAATACAACATACATCCAACAAGAATTAAGTTACCTCCGAATAAAGAATTAATAGTTTCTTCAAAAAATAAACCCACTATAACAGCTGGAATCATTGAAATTAAAATCGAAATAGAGAATTTTTTTGATTCATGATCATTTGAATTAAATAATCCGATAAATATTTCACCTATTTCTTTTCTAAAGAAAACCAAAGTACTTAGAGCAGTTGCGAAATGAAGAACAATTGTTAAAAGTAAACTTTCCTTACTTGAAAGATCATTTCCGAGAACAACTTTAGAAATTTCTAAGTGCCCACTAGATGATATTGGTAAAAATTCAGTCAATCCTTGGACAATTCCTAGAATAACAGATTCTAAGTATTCCATTTATTTTTTAGTTGATGAGGTTAAAATTGCAAATACTTGAATAGCAAAACCAATGAGTACCAGAGTGGGTGCTAAACGAATTCTTCTAAAATTATAAATTTCAGGATTAAAGACATTTGGATCGTCACTAGCTCCTCCTGACATGAGAATAAATCCTAATGCAATGAAAAGTAACCCTATTATCATAAATATGTAGTTCTTTCTCTGAAAGACAAATGTTTTTTTTGATTTTTTATTTTTCATTAGTAAAGTTGGTCAATTTTAGTATTTAAAAACTTTTGAGTTGCAAAAAAAGTACATAAATAAGTAATTATAACGCTGAAAATTAAAATTGAACCAAACATTATAAAAATTATTTCAAGATCAGATTCAAAGTTTAAGTAATCAATTAGATTTTGAACGTAATAAAGAGTAGTGGAGAGCATAATTATAGAAATACAAGCACCTAATAACCCTAATTTAACGTGAGTTGATATAAAAGGTTTTCTTATAAAATTGTGTGTCGCTCCAACAAGCTGCATTGTTTTAATATTCATTCTTTTGGAGTAGATCGATAATCTTATAGAGCCATTAATTACCACAATTGAAATTAGAAGAAAGAAAATAGAAATTCCTAAAATCCAAAATTTTATTTTATTAATATTATCATTAATTAAAGCAATCAATGGGGCATCATAAACAATCTCATCAATATAATCTGTTTTATTGAGTTCAGACGATATTTCATCAAATATTAATGTTGTAACGAATTCAGATTTAAGAAAAATATCAATCGAATTAAGAAGAGGGTTAGAGCCATAAAATTCAACAAAATCTTCACCAATTTCATTAATTAAAATTTCAGCACCCTGATCTTTAGAAATATAATTTACTGAGCTAGTGTATTTTTTAATATTTAACTTTTTAATTAATTGTTCAATTTCAATTTTATTAGCTTCATTCTTAAGATAAATTGTAATTGGAATTTTTTCTTTGAAATCATTAGTGATTTTTCTTGCATTAAATGTAATTAGAAGGAAAGCACCAATCATAAATAAAACAATCGAAATACTAAGTGTTACAGAAAAATATGACGTTAAAAGTCTTTTGTTTTTTGAAATACTCAAAATCAGTAATTGTAATTTTATATAAAAATACTAAACCTTTTTTATAAGTTATGATATAGTATATAAACTTTCCCTATTCACACAATAAATGTATTTTTGTTTTTTTAAATAGTTCAATGACTTATAACTTTAAACAAATTGAAAAAAAATGGCAGAAATTTTGGTCAGAAAATCAAACTTTTAAAGTAGAAAATGATTCTTCTTTACCAAAATATTATATCATGGATATGTTTCCATATCCCTCTGGAGCAGGATTACATGTAGGTCATCCACTAGGCTATATTGCTAGTGATATTTATTCAAGATATAAAAGACTTAAAGGATTTAATGTTTTACATCCTCAAGGTTATGATTCATTTGGACTACCAGCCGAGCAATATGCAATTCAAACAGGAAGACATCCAAAGAAAACTACTGAAGAGAATATCTCACGATATAGAGAACAATTAGATAGATTGGGTCTATCTTTTGATTGGTCAAGAGAAATTAGAACATCTGATAAAAGTTATTATAAATGGACTCAATGGATGTTTATCAAACTATACAATAGTTGGTATGACAATAAAATAGATTCTGCTAGAGATATTGATGAATTAATTTCTGTTTTTAAAATTGAAGGAAATAAAAATATTGACGCTAGTCAAAGTGAAGAATTGAAAGTTTTTTCATCAGATGAATGGAATTCATATGATTTAGAAAAACAAAATTCGATACTTTTAAATTACAGACTTGCATTTTTGTCTGAAATTGATGTCAACTGGTGTCCAAAATTAGGAACAGTTTTAGCTAATGACGAAATAATTGATGGTTTATCTGAGAGGGGAGGACATGAGGTTGTTAGAAAGAAGATGACTCAATGGAGTATAAGAATTTCTGCATATTCTCAACGCTTACTTGACGGACTTAATGATATTGATTGGCCTGATCCATTAAAAGAAATGCAAAAAAACTGGATTGGAAGATCTGATGGTGCTATGGTTAGTTTTGATATTGAAAATTTCAACAAACAAATAGAAGTTTTTACAACTAGAGTTGACACTATTTTTGGAGTAACTTTTATGACTTTAGCGCCTGAACACCCCTACGTTAAACATATTACAACAACAGAAAATCTTGAAACAGTTAATGACTATATAAAAAAGTCAAGTAAAAAAACTGAAAGGGAAAGAATGTCAGATGTTAAGTCTATTAGTGGAGTTTTTACTGGAGCTTATGCAATTCATCCTCTCTCCAATGAAAAATTACCCATATGGATTTCTGATTATGTTTTAGCAGGATATGGAACTGGTGCTGTAATGGCTGTACCATGTGGAGATCAGAGAGATTATAATTTTGCAAAATTTTTTGATATTCAAATAAGAAATATTTTTTTAGATAAAGATATTTCAAATGAGGCGTACCAAAGTAAGGATGATTTTGTATTAACAAACTCAAGCTTTTTAGATGGTTTAAATTTCAAGGATGGTTTAAGTTTAGCAATAAATAAACTTAAATCAGTTAATAAGGGAGTTCATAAGATTAATTACAAACTAAGAGATGCTGTCTTTAGTAGACAACGTTATTGGGGCGAACCTTTCCCAGTTTTTTATAAAAATGGATCTCCTCAAATGATTAATGAGAAATATTTACCAATTGAACTTCCTGACGTTAATAAATACTTACCTACTGAGGATGGAAAACCCCCTATTGGAAATTCTGAAGTCTGGGCCTGGGATACAAAACAAAATAAAGTTGTAAAAAACTCACTAATTGATGACAAAACTGTATTTAGAATGGAATTAAATACAATGCCAGGTTGGGCAGGTAGTTCATGGTATTTTAATAGATATATGGATCCTAATAATAAGAATGCTTTTGCATCAAAAGAATCTCTTGACTATTGGAAGGAAGTTGATCTATATATTGGTGGAAGTGAACATGCAACTGGTCACTTATTGTATTCAAGGTTTTGGCAATATTTTCTTTATGATTTAGGATTGGTTCCTGTAAAAAATTATGCAAAAAAACTTATTAATCAAGGCATGATTTTAGGAAACAGTGCATATATTAAAAGAGAAGTTGGTTCTGATAATTATTTTTCTAAAAATATTGACAAAAATGTAAAAACTCAACTTATTCATGTGGATGTTCAATTTATTAATATTTATGATGAATTAGACATTGAAAAGCTTCGTAATTGGCAACCACAATTTAAAAATGCAAATTTTGAAACAATAGATAATAAATTTTTAGTTTATCGAGATGTAGAAAAAATGTCTAAATCTAAATTTAATGTTATAAACCCAGATGACATTTGTGATGATTATGGCGCTGACACCTTGAGATTATATGAAATGTTTTTAGGCCCAATTGAGCAAGCTAAACCATGGAATACTGCCGGAATTACTGGTACTCATTCTTTTTTGAAAAAATACTGGAATCTTTTTCATAAATCTGGAAATTTTGAAGTTAATAATAATCAGCCCTCCAAAGAAAGTTTAAAAACTTTACATAAAACCATAAAAAAAATTGAAGATGATATGAAAAACTTTTCTTTTAATACATCAATAAGTGCTTTTATGATATGTGTAAATGAACTCAATGCCTTAAAATGTAATAATTTTCATATATTAAAATCATTGACAATTTTACTTTCTCCTTTTGCTCCTCACATATGCGAAGAAATTTGGAGTAAAATGGGAAATAAAAGTTCAATTTCTTTCGAACCTTTTCCAATATTTAATCCTGATTTTGTTAAAGAAAGTTCATTTGAATATCCTGTATCCTTTAACGGAAAAATGAAATTCAAAATTAATTTTGATGTAAATGCTGATGTTGAAAGTATAAAGAAAGATTTGATAAAAGACGATAGATTAGAAAAGTTTTTAAATCAGCGAGAAATCAAGAAAATTATTGTTGTCTCAGGTAAAATAATAAACATTGTATGCTAGAAATCACTTTTGATAGTGTTGAGGCTATTGGTTTTGCTGCAGCTATTTTAACTACAGTAGCGTTTATTCCCCAAGTTGTCCAAGTTATCAAAACAAATTCTGTTGAGGGCCTTTCCTTATTGACCTACATAATTTTTGTTTTTGGAGTTTTTCTTTGGTTTTTGTATGGTCTAAAAATTGGAAGTTTATCAATGATTATTGCCAATGCAATAACTGTTATTTTAGCATTAATAATAATTTATCACATTATCAAAGAAAAGTTTAATCTATAGAAATTTGTCTATCGATTTGTTGTTCAAGTGAAATAAAAGTTTCTGTTCTGGATACTCCTTCGATGGATTGAATTTTTTTATTTAAAATTAACATTAGGTGTTCATTGTCCTTGCACAATATTTTTATAAGCACACTCCAATTACCTGTTGTGTAGTGGCATTCTAAAATTTCTGGAATTGTTTTCATTAATTTTATTGCCTCAGAATTTCTTTCAGCTTTATCAAAATAAACACCAACAAATGCTAATGTTGAATATCCTAAAACTTTTGGATTTAATTTTAAATAATGACCACTAATTAAACCACTTTCTTCAAGTTTTCTTATTCTTTGATGTATTGCAGCTCCTGAAATTCCAATCTTTCTAGAAATTTCTAAAACTGGAGTTCTTGAGTTATTAGTTAATTCTAAAATTATTCTTTTATCGATTCCGTCTATTTTCAAAATATTATATTTTAACTATATCTAATGCTATTCTTTTGCTGGTTCCAGATTTTCCTAAAATTGAAATTAACTTATCGTAATTTAATAATAATTTTTTTCTGTTTGTTGAATCAAGAATTTTATTAAGCTCGAATGAAATAGAATTTTTATTACAATTATGTTGAATTAATTCCTTAACTATTTCTTGATCCATGATTAAATTTACAAGTGAAATATATTTTATTTTAACAAGTAATTTTGCTATTAAATAACTAATTAAACTACTTTTATAACATACTATTTGAGGAATTTTAAACAATGCTGTTTCCAAGGTTGCTGTACCGCTTGTTACAATTGCTGCAGTTGAAATTGAAAGAAGTTCATATGTTTTATTTTTAACTATTGTGATATTAGTGTCTCCTATAATTTTCTCGTAAAAGTTGATTTTGATATTTGGAGCACCTGCTATTACAAACTGATAATTAGGATAATCAGGAATTACTTTAATTATAGTTTTTAAAATTTTTTTAATTTCTTGCTCTCTGCTTCCTGGTAAAATTGCGATTATAGGTTTATTTAACTCAATAATTTCATCTTTTTTACCGGAACTATTTCTAAAGTTACTTATACTGTCAATTAATGGATGCCCAAGAAACTTAACAGGATAATGGTGTTTTTTTTCAAAAAACTCTTTTTCAAATGGAAGAATTACATATAAAGAATCAATATATTTTTTTATTAGTTTAATTCTTTTTTCATCCCATGCCCATAGTTGTGGTGCGATGTAATAGATAGTATTGAACTTTTCTTTTTTAGCCCATTTTGCGATTCTTAAGTTAAATCCAGGATAATCAATAAAAATAATTTTATCTGGATTAAAAATCTTGATATCTTTTTTGCAAAAACTTATGTTATTTAATATTGTATTTAAATTGATAAAAACCTCATAGAAGCCCATGAAAGCTAAATCCTTGAAATGTTTGACAACTTTAGCACCAGCATTTTGCATTTTGTCACCACCCCAAGCTCTTATTTCTGCCTTAGGATCATTTTTGAAAATCTCTTTAATTAAATTAGATCCATGTAAGTCCCCAGATGCTTCCCCTGCTATTACGTAATATTTCATCTAATTTAAAAATTTCCATTTTTTTATATAACTAATATTTTCATGATCAGTCAAATCGAATTTTACTGGAACTATTGAAATGAATCCATTGGCTAAAGCCCATTCATCAGAATCATGTCCATTATCTTTATTAATAAATTCTCCAGTTAACCAATAATATTCTTTTCCTTGAGGGTTTACTCTCTTATCAAATTTTTCAACCCAATATGCGTTCGCTTGACGACATATTTTAATTCCTTTGATGTCCTTTTCTTTAAGTTTTGGGAAATTAACATTTAGTGCGTTTCCTTTAGGAATTCCATTTAAAAGAGCTTGTTTAGTTATGTTGATTAAATATTTTTTTATTTCATTAAAGTTAGCATTCCAACTGTAATCTAACAGTGAAAATCCTATTGCTGGAATACCCTCAATACTTGCTTCTACAGCGGCACTCATTGTTCCAGAATATATTACGTTTATTGATGAATTTGAACCATGATTTACACCAGAAACACAAATGTCAGGTTTTCTATCTAAAATTTCATTTATACCAAGTTTAACACAATCAGCTGGAGTTCCTGAACACGAATACTCTATTTGAGGTCCATCGTCAATTTTAACTTGATTACATTGTAGTGTTGAGTTTATAGTAATAGCATGACCCATTGCAGACTGTGGACTGTCAGGGGCAACAACAATTACATCACCCAGTTCGTTCATTGCTGAAATTAATGTTCTGATTCCTGGAGCTGAAATTCCATCATCATTTGTAACTAAAATTAATGGTCTTTTTGACATAAGTTTGTAATATAAATTTAGTTTAAAAAATCATAGGTCACTTAGTAGGTCTTTTACTCCAAATTTCATTAATAGGATTACCTTTACTACTAAATCCCTTATGGTTCCAATTTCCATTCTCTAAAGAATATTCAAATTCTAGTTTCATTCCTATTCTAGTGCTATCGCGAGAGAAAAACTCAATATTTTCTGAGTATTTACCATTAACAGTAGTATAGCTTCCTCCCCCCGTTGCAATAAACTTTTTAGAACTGGTATCATAAGCT
>SGZG01000038.1 GCA_004214185.1 Flavobacteriales bacterium
CTGCTCCATTATCACCTAAATTTACTCCCCAAGCATCATCCTGTCTAAATTTGATTTCACCATCAGACAAAACAACGTCTTTTACAACAAAGACACCATCATTACATGGATCTGGCATTAATTTAACATCTTCGGCAGCACCCCAACCGTTTAATGTTGCACTTCCTACAACACCCCAAACAGTTCCTGCAGGAGTAATTGTTATTGTTAAATTAACTTCATCAAAGTCAACGATATAATGTCCAGCTGAAATTGCAATATTAGCACCATTTTGTTCTAAAGTACCATCTGCTCCATTATCTCCATAATTTAGACCCCAAGCGTTATCTTGACGAATTTTAAATTCTCCGTCATATAATGTTGCTACAGCTCTAAACATTCCATCTTGTCCGTTGCTTAAAAAGGGAACATCATTTCCTGCTGAGAAACCTCTATTTGTTCCACCCCATCCATTGACAGCACTACCAACAAGTCCCCAGGTACTCAATGTAGCTTCAGAACATGCTCCAACGTTTTCTAAAACTTCAATGTTCATTTCAATAGCGTCAGAAACTGTTTTCGATTGATTAGCACCAGATGATGATGTTCCTGCATAAGCAGTAACTCTTGCATAAACAATTCCTGTATTGTTAGGAGAACCGTCTCCATGTGTTGTAGCAGGGTCATCGTCTAGTCCTAAAGTTTCAGCAAATTCCAGCATTGAACTTACTTTAATTCCTAAGTGATTATTAGAGGTATCACCCGAACTCATGTCAATAGTAGAAAAGTCGCTGTTAACTGACATATCAACAACATAAGTAACCGTGGTGGGTGCATCAAAGTCAGGTTCATTCCATACTAGACGTTCTGCAATGTTGTTAGATGTTTGACTTGAAATTTTATAAACATCTTGAATTTCATTTTGAAATTTAACCTCCTTCTGATTTATAGCAGTAAAGATTAAATAATCTTCATTTTCACATGAAGATATATTTACAATTAAAAATGTAAATAATAAAAGTTTACTAAATTTTAATATAGTTTTCATAATTAATAATTTGGATTTTGTGTTAAGTTAGGATTCACAAGAAGCACAGCTTCTGGAATTGGAAATATTCTTCTGTATTCGTCAGTAGCTTTTCCTTGAGCAGCTCCTGCTTTGAATGGCCACATGTAATTTGATGTTACAAATTTATTGTGTCTTATTAGATCGGATCTTCTTTGACCTTCCCAATATAATTCTCTAGCTCTTTCGTCTAAAACAAAATTTGAATTTAAGTCAGAACTAGAAATCAACGGAGCTCCCGCTCTCGATCTTAATTGATTTATAAGATCAGCAGCAGTAGATAAACTACCAGCACCTTTTGTAGCTGCTTCAGCATAATTTAAATAAACTTCAGCGAGTCTAATAATTGCAAGATCGGTATCAACATGATTACCTGATGAATCTGAACCAGCGTTTCCATTTACATCAACATTTCTGAATTTTGTTACTCCATAACCTTCTTTAAATGGTGCAACTTTAGCCATTTCATAATTTTGACCATCAGTGTGGAACATAGCTCTGGAATCCGACCAAGCTGTAGGATGTCCATCTCCATTGGTTCCTGTAACTGAATATTCAAATTTGTCAACCAGAGCTTTTGTAGTTCTAAGACCGGCCCATCCTCCATTTACACCAAATTGAGAAGCGTCCATAGATCCTCCGATTGGGGCATGAACCATGAAAGTTCCTCCACCCCAGGATTGACTGTTTAGACCGTCAAACTGAACAACAAAAATAAATTCATTTTGAGCACCATTTACGTTATTATCAGCCAAAAACAATTCGTCGTATGCCGAACCGTTTCCATTTCCATCATTGGTATTTATTGAATAGGTACTAGAAAGAACTTTTTCAGCATTTGCAATTACATCAGAACTCATATCAGAACCAACATAAACAGGGGCATTTAAATATAATCTTGTTAGTAAAGCCCATGCTGCCACCCTATCAACTCTTCCGTACTCGTTTGACCTAGATTCTGGAAGAATTCCACTAACATCATTAAGTTCGCTTTCAACAAAACTAAAAAGTTCTTGTCTGTTGCTTTGAAGAGGTAACTCTGATGTAACGGATGTAACCAAAGGAACGTTTGCATACATATCCATTAATTGTAGGTAAGCATATGCTCTTAAAAATCTTGCTTCTCCAACAAAATATGCCGCCTCAGCATTACTTGATGCTAATTCAGCTGCATTCTCAATAAATGAATTTGAAAATGATACAACTTGAGCAAGTCTAAAGTACATTCCTTGTGTCCAAGGATTGTTAATGTCCCATGACATTTCATGAATATTTGGCAAGCCTGGATCTCCCCATCCTACAACAGCTTCATCAGTACTACATACATTTAAAGTGTAAAGAATCCTTGTGTACTGTGAAAAACCTTCATCAATTAAACTAGGGTCAATATCTGGATCTCCATCAGGACCGATTTGACCAGTTATAGCTAAACTAGCATATATTTTTGCTAACGCACTTTTAGCCGATTCTGTATCTTTAAAAACATCTATTTCAGTAAATAAATCTGGATCAGTAGGAACTTGATCTAAGTCTGCATGACAAGAAGTAAATACTACCGATATTAAAGTTATTAAGTAAAATATTTTTTTCATAGTAAATAAATTTAAAAATTAATATCAAGCCCTAGAGCTATAGCTCTTGATCTTGGATAAAAGTTACTATCTAACCCACCTGTTATTTCCGGATCTATTCCATCATAATCAGTAATGGTAAGCAGATTATCTGCACTTATGTACAATCTCATAGGATTATTATCAATAACATTTTCAAGTGTCCATCCTAAAGTAACATTGTCTAGTTTAAAGAAGGATGCGTTTTGAATGTAATGATCACTAACAGCGTTTTTATCAGAGAAATATAAAAATCCTGTATCTAAATATGAACTGTGTACATTTGACAGTCTTCCAAGGTTCCATATTTGATTTTCAACTGACGCTGCAGCCATTCTATTAGAACTGTAATTTCCTAAGCTAGCTCTTGATGCTATACTTAAATCAAAATTTTTGTAAGTAACACTTGCATTAAGTCCCATCAAAACATCTGCATATGGGTCTTTATAGAAATATCTATCATCATTATTAATTCTTCCATCCCCATTTAAATCTGCATAAGCACCCTCAATTGGTCTTCCCTTGTGATCATAAATTTGTTTGTATACATAGTAAGAATATGGAGATTTACCAGTTTCATGTCTTTGTAAAAAAGCTCCAAATCCAATTCCTCCTACATTTTGTTCGTTATCTAGTCTTGTGATTTCATTGTCATTTATTGAGACATTATAACTAACATCAAATTTTAAATCCTCAGATTCATAGAGGGTTGAATTTAATTCAATTTCAATTCCCTTGTTCTCCATATCACCAATATTAGCATCGATTGTTGTTCCAAAATTTGTAAATGGATCAATAACTGCGGTAGCTATTAAATCATTTGTTTTTTTGATGTAGGCATTTACAGATCCACTTAATTTAATATCAGAGAATCTAAAATCAATTCCAGCATTAGCAGTTTGACCAACTTCCCATCTTAAGTTTTTGTTAATTGGTGCTGGTCGATATGTAGAATAAAATGAACTACCAAAACCATACTTTGATTGAGAATCACTACTAACATATCTAGTTAAAAAGTTATAATCTCCTAAACCGTTTACGTTTCCAACCTCACCAAATCCGACTCTAAGTTTCAATTCGTCAAAAACTTTATCTACTCCGAAGTTCTCATTGTGTAAATTCCATGCTAATGCAGCAGAAAAAAACTGACCCCATCTGTCAGAACTTGGTAATTTTGATGATGCATCAGCTCTCAAAGTAGCAGTAAGTAAATACTTCTCATCAAAAGAGTAGTTAAGTCTTCCAAAATAAGAAAGTAAAACGTTTTTTGAAGTATCAATAAAAGAATTTGTAACAGATGAACCTGTGTTAATTGATCCATCAGGATTTAAATATTGGACTGAATCAGTACTTGAATTGTCATACTCAAAACTTTGATAAGAGTGACCTGCTGTCACAGAAAGATTTGAATCTCCAAATTCATTTGAATAATTTAAGTACGCATCAAATAATAAATTAGTAGTCTCATGTGTATATATACTCTCACTACCATTAAAACCTGCAGCATCTGTTGGCATATTTTTATCAGTAGTATTAAATCCTTCTCCTTTAGAGTTATCATATCCAATATTAACAGTTGCAATTAGACCATCAACAGGAATTTCGTAATCTAGTTTTATGTTACTTATAATTCTGTCAACAGTTGACTCATCATCACTCAAATTTAATAATGCAAGTGGATTTGTCGGAGACAAAGCTAATTTCTTTCCAGTAGAATCTGTCCAAGTATAGTATCCTCCAAAAACATCAGGTGATCCATAAATTGGTTTTGTTGGATCGAAGAAAACAGCAGAACCAATTGCTCCTCTATTTGCAAAATCATTCTCACTTCTTACGTACTTAGCATTTAGATTAACTCTAAGGTCACCATCTAAAAAAGAGGGGGCAATGTTTAATGAACCTGTAATTCTATTAAAGTTATCACCCATTAATATACCATCTTGATCAGTGTAACCCAATGAAGCTCTAAAAGGCATATTAAACATACCTCCTGAAACTGCTATACTATTATTTTGAGCAAATGCTGTTTCATAAATTTCATCTTGCCAATTGGTATCACTATTACCTAATCTTGCAATGTAGTCAGCATTTTTGGTAGCACCTACAGCAGCCTTGAATTGAGTGGCATTTAATACATCTACAAAATCGATAGGTTGAAATGAAGATGTTCGTGAACTAAAATTAAATTTCAAATCACCTGTTTTACCTTTTTTTGTTGTGATTAGAACAACACCATTGGCAGCACGTGATCCATAAATAGCAGTTGCTGAGGCATCTTTTAAAATACTGATTGCTTCAATATCACTAGGATTAATTGCATTTAAGGGACTTCTTGAACCTGCTACACCTCCACTATCAAGCGGAACACCATCCACTACATATAGTGGATTAGAATTTAAGTTTAAAGATCCAATTCCTCTAATTAATACATTAGAATCATCACCAGGTGCTCCACTATTTGAAACTATAGAAACACCCGCTACTTTCCCTCTAATTAATTGTTGAGGAGAAACTACAGAACCTTTTGCAAAGTCCTTTTCAGTAACTAAGTCAACAGCTCCTGTCAAATCTTTTTTTCTAACAGTTCCGTAACCAATTACTACAACTTCATCTAATTCTGAATCAGATTCAGTCATTACAACATCCAAGTTTGCTCCATTTACAGTTAATTCTAAAGTTTGATATCCGATGTAAGAAAAAACTAAAATTTGTCCATTATCAGCTTCTATCTGAAAATTTCCATCAAAATCAGTTGAAACCCCAACGTTTGTTCCTTTAATAAAAACATTGACACCTGGAAGTAAATTTCCAGAGCTGTCAGTTATTACACCCGAAACACTTTGTTGAGCAAAAATTCCAATTGATAGGAAAAGCAAAAAAAGAGTTTGAATTTGTTTAAAAAATTTCATCATATTTTTGATTTTTGTTTGGTTAAAAAATCTACTTCTCGTCAACTAAATTATATTAATTAAAGACCAAGAACAAGTCAATTTAAGCTATAATTTAACTATAACGTTGTAGCTAACAAACTATAACGTTATAGTGTTAATAACTTTTTTTTTAACATACTTATAAAATATAGTAATTATATTTATCAATATAATAATTTTATTGCCTTAATTTTATTGAAATGATAAGAAGGATAACTTTAAAAGAAATTGCAAGTGAACTAAATGTTTCTATTTCTACGGTATCAAAATCTTTGAAAGACAGCCATGAAATTGGTGAGGAAACAAGAAAAAAAATTAAAGCTTTTGCTAAAGCCCATAATTATAGACCAAATAATATTGCCCTAAGTCTAAAAAATAGAAAAACCAAAACAATTGGAGTCATAATTCCGGAAATTGTACATCATTTTTTTTCTATTGTAATAAACAGTATTGAAAAATTTTCAACCGAAAATGGATACAATGTCATTATTGCTGTTTCAAACGAATCATTTGAAAAAGAAGTGTTGAATATGGAAACATTAGCTAATGGACACATAGATGGAATAATTATGTCAATTGCTAAAGAAACTTTAAAAAAACAAGATTTTCATCACATTAAAGAAACTATTGACTTAGGTATTCCTGTTGTTTTATTTGATAGAGTTATATCAGACCTAAAATGTGATAAAGTCATAGTAAACGATAAACAAGCAGCTAAAGAAGCAACTCAAACATTAATAGATGACAATAGAAAAAATATACTTCTTTTAACCTCAGAAGATTACGTAAGTGTAGGTAATCTAAGAACTGAAGGTTATTTGGAAGCTTTGAAGGATAATGACATAATTCCTGATAGCGATTTAATTATAAAAGTTAAAGATAAAAAGGGAAGTGAATTGGAAATGTCTCACTTGGAGGATGAGTTAGAAAAAGTTTTAAATACAAAAAAAGTTGATGCAATTCTTGGGGTAAACGAAATATATGCTGGTTCAGCCTTAAAGGTTTTGAAAAAAAATAAAATTTCTGTTCCCAAAGAAATATCAATTATTTCATTTACAGATGGTGTAATATCTAGGTATTCATCACCTTCCTTGTCAACGATTAGTCAACATGGTGAAATAATGGGTGAAAGATCTGCTAAACTTTTGATTGACAAATTAATAGGAAAGACTGAAAGCAACCAATATAAAACTGAAATAATAAATTGTTCATTAATTAAAAGAGAATCTTCTTAAATTTCTCCTAAATACTATAACGTTGTAGTAAATTTTTAATGATAAATTTGGAACATATCTTAAAAAAATAAATATATTAGCCTAACAAAATTATAAATCTACTTCTCAATTTATTTATGGTTTTGTAATCACCTTTTTGGTTTTTTACTTTCATAAATATCTTATTGCTTAAACATTTATAAATACTAAAAAAACACCTTTTCATTATGAAAAAGAAGTTAGGCTTTTGGGAAATTTGGAATATGAGTTTTGGATTCTTAGGAATTCAATTTGGGTTTGCCCTTCAGGGAGGATTTATGTCTCGAATATTTCAAACCTTGGGAGCCGAGGAATCTAGTATTCCATTGTTATGGATTGCAGCACCCTTAACGGGATTAATAGTTCAACCCATAATTGGATTTCTCAGTGATAACACATGGCATTCAAGACTAGGAAGAAGAAAACCTTACTTTTTAATTGGAGCTATTTTAAGTTCTCTAGCATTATTTTTCGTTCCTTATTCCTCCACTCTGTGGATAGCAGCTGGATTTTTATGGATCTTGGATGCATCAATTAATATCAGTATGGAACCCTTCAGAGCTTTAGTAGCAGACAAGCTTCCAGATTCGCAAAGATCCTATGGTTTTGTGACTCAAACTTTGATTATAGGAATTGGAACATGGATAGCTAGTAACCTACCTTATTTTGTTAGTAGCCTAGGGGTTAGCGATGTTGCAGATCCAGGTATAATTCCTGACTCAGTAAAAGTAGCTTTTGCAATTGGCGCCGGAGTATTTTTTCTTTCAATTCTTTATACTATCCTAACAACTTCAGAATATCCTCCAAAAGACTTAAAAAAATTTAGAAACCAGCAAAAAAAAGATATTATTTCAATGCTTAAAGAATTTACATCGCATTACACTGATATGCCTCTTATAATGAAAAAGCTTGGAATAATTCAGTTTTTCAGTTGGTTTGCTTTTTTTACAATGTGGAGTATGGCAAATCCAGCCATTACAGAACATGTCTTTAAATCTCCGGTTCCTGTTATTTCAGAATTTGATCTTTCAGATAAAGTAGAACTTGAGCAGTATAATTCACAAAACTTAAGTTTTCAAAAAGCCTCAAATCTTACTGGTTCATACATGGGAACATATGGGTTATCCTCTATGTTATTTGCTTTGATACTTACCATTTATACATCAAAAAAAAGAATAAATAGAAAAATGATACACCTATGGTCTTTAATTCTAGGTGGAATTGGTTTTATTTCATTTTACTTTATTTCAGATCATACATATTTGATTTTATCATTTGCTTTAATAGGTATATCATGGGGAAGTATTTTATCTATGCCATATGCTATGTTATCAAGTTCTGTTAAAGAGGAGAGCATGGGCACAAGCATGGGGATTTTTAATATGTTCATTGTGATTCCTCAAATTATAGCAGCAATTGGTGGCATTAACATATTATCATCTTTAATAGGTGAAGAACCAATTTTTTCAATGATAATTGCGGGATTAGCTTTAATTATTGCTGGTTTTTTAAATCTTACTATTAATGATCAAAAAACAATAACTAACTAAGTATGAAAAATATTCCAACTTTTATTTTTGATTTAGATGGTGTTATCACAAATACAGAACAATACCATTACGAAGCATGGAAAGAAATTAGTCATGAACTGGAATACAATCTTACAAAAAATAAAAATGAGGAATTAAAGGGAGTTAGTAGAGATAAATGCCTTCTCAAAATATTGAATTGGGCAAAAATTAAAATTAGTGATGAAAAATTCAATTATTTACTTGAGAAAAAAAATAAAATTTATTTAGAAAAAATATCAAAAATAGATTCCTCAAATATTGTAAATGGTATTTATGATTTTATTACAGCTGCAAAAAAGCACGATCATTCAATAGCCCTTTACTCCTCAAGTAAAAACGCTAATTACATATTAAACAAACTAGATTTACATTCATTTTTTGATGCAATAGTTGATGGAAATAGTGTTAAATTTTCAAAACCTGATCCCGAGGGATTTTCACTGGCTGCGAAATTAACGAAATCGAATCCTGAAAACTGTGTTGTATTTGAAGATTCTGAAGCTGGTATAGTTGCAGGAAATAAAATTAACATGACAACTGTTGGTGTAGGGAATTCAAAAAAACTAAATGTAGCTAACAGAGTATTTAAAGAGTTTAAAGAAATTAAATTTGAAGATTTTCAGAAATGTTAAAAAATAAATACGTTCTAGACCCATGGTCGATAATTGAAGATAAATTTGATTCAACAACAGTTGTGGATTCAGAAAGTGTATTCAGTTTAGGCAACGGAAAAATTGGTCAAAGAGGGAACTTTGAAGAAGATTTTTCAGGAAATCAAAGTATAGGAAATTATATAAGTGGTATTTATTATAAAGATAAAACAAAAGTTGGTTGGTGGAAAAAAGGATACCCAGATTATTTTGCAAAAATGGTTAATTGTCCTAATTGGAACACCATCAGAATTGAAATAAACAATAAAATTCTTGATCTTAATAAATGTGAAGTTTTTTCTTATAGACGAGAATTAAACATGATGGAAGGTTGGTGTGAAAGAAAAGTTAAGTTTGAAACACCAGAAAAAGAAAAAATTAAAATTGTTTCTAAGAAATTTATCTGTTTAGAAAGAGAAAATATAGGTGTGATAAAATATTCTATCACATCTTTAAATAAAAAGATAAAAATTAAAATTCTACCATCAATTGACATAAATATTAAAAATAATGATGCAAATTGGAATCAACCCTTTATCGAGACTATTGGGATAGAAACAAATGACAATTATTCAAAGGTTAATTCAAAAGTAATTAATTCAGATTTTCAAATAGCAACATTTTTCAAAACAAAATATTTTATTAATTCTAACGAAGTTAGAACAACCTATAATAAAAGTAATGTCAAAAATTTAATAGGATCTTCAAGCGAATTTGATTTGAACACTAACGATGAACTGTCATTATTAAAAATTGGTGGATATGTAAATTCAAATGATACAAACTTTGATGAATTTGAAAATTTAATTCAAAAGGAACTTAAAAATTCTATTGACTTAGGTTTTGAAAATCTTTTGAATGAAAATTCTAAAGCCTGGAATAAAATTTGGAAAGATTCTGATATTGTTATTGATGGAGATATTATGTCTCAACAAGGAATAAGATTTAATATTTTTCAATTAAATCAAACTTTTAATGGTAACGATCCTAAACTTAATATTGGTCCAAAAGGATTTACTGGCGAAAAATACGGTGGTGTAACTTATTGGGACACAGAAGCCTATTGTATACCATTTTATTTAGGAACTAAAAAATCGATTGTAGCTAAAAATTTATTAAATCAGCGTTACAACCAACTTCCCAACGCAATACTAAATGCCGAGAAAATTGGGTTGAACCATGGAGCTGCCCTTTATCCTATGGTAACTGCAAATGGTGAAGAATGTCACAACGAATGGGAAATAACATTTGAAGAGATTCACAGAAACGCAGCTATAGTTCAAGCAATAAAAAAATATTTAAATTTTACCGATGACTTTGAGTTTGTAAACAAAAAAGCAATAAAAATTTTAATAGCGATATCAAGATTTTGGTCTCAGAGAGTTAATTACTCCAATGATTTAAATAAATATGTAATATTAGGGGTTACTGGACCAAATGAATACGAAAACAATGTTGATAACAATTGGTACACTAACTACAGTGCAAAGTGGTGTCTTGAATATACAATTGAAACTCTAGATAAAATATTGAAATCTGAAATAAACACATACAATAAAGTCGTTATTGGAACATCGCTAGAAAAAAATGAAATCAAAAAATGGAAAAAAATTATTGATAATATTTATTTACCATATTCAAAA
>SGZG01000039.1 GCA_004214185.1 Flavobacteriales bacterium
TCATCAAACCCAGTTATTCAACCCATTGAAACTGATGAAATTAATGTTCTTATAAGTGATGAACCTAGCTCGATTAATCAGGAACTAAAAACATATTATACTCTAAATGAGGATAATATTTTTTCATTTGAAGCCCAACATTTATCACAGACTGAAGATCCTTTCTACAGAGCTGTAAGAGACATTCAACCATTTAGAGATATTATTCCACTAGATTCAGATCAATCTAAATTTAATATAAATCAAAATAGACTTGTTGATACAGACAAGTTAGAGGCTAAATTAGATTACTATTATATTTTAACTCCAAAATCAAACTTAAACTTTACAGTTGGAATTACTGATGTAAAACAAAATTTTAACTCTAACATTTTTCAGATTTTAGATGATAGTTCTGAATTAAATTTTAATCAGAATTTCTTGAACAACGACGTGGATTTCAATTTTAGAGATGCTTATTTTTCTTTTAACTACAGATTTATTACTGGAATGTTCACAATGGAACCTGGATTTACAATTAATTCATATAAATCTGAAAATATTCAGCTTGGAAATATCGAAAACAATTCATTTACAGACATCCGTCCAGATTTAAGGATATTTATGAAGCTAAAAGATTCTGAGTCGTTAAGGTTTAACTATACAGCCACAAATCAATTTACAGATGTAAATAATTTAGCTGAAGGTTATATTTTTAACAATTATAATTCTTTTTTTCAAGGAAACCCTAAACTAGAATCAGCTAAATTTTATAATTATAATCTGAATTACCAGAGCATAAATATTTTTAATTTCACCAATGTTTTTGCAAATTTTAATTATTCAAAAAGAAGCAATACTATTCAAAGTCAAACATTGCTTTCCGGAATAAGCAGTGTTAGATCCGCTATTAACTCAAGTTTACCTACAGAAAGTTATTTTGCATCTGGAAGAGTTGATAAAAGGTTTAAAAATTTTAAGGCTGGATTTAATATGAATTTTAACTATAGCAACTTTAATAATATAATTAACGGAAGTTTAGCAGAACAGGAGAGTTTTACTCAAAATTATAGAGCTAGTGTTGCTACTAATTTTAGAGATAAGCCTAATATTGAAATAGGTTATAGTTACAATAAGAGATCATACGATACTGGAGACTTTAAGAACTATTTTTACACAGATTCACCCTTCGTAAAAATTGATGCATATTTTGGAAATGGTTTTGTCTTTACTGCTGATTATTCCTATAATTATTATAGAAATGAAAGTGAAACTTTAAATGAATATAGATTTTTAGAAGCGGATTTATCATATAATAAGGAAGGATCAAAATGGGAATTTGCAATAGGAGTAAAGAATTTATTAAATGATACGTCTGTAAATAGAGATAGTTTTAATCAGTTGTATAGCCAAACAAGATCATACATAATACAGCCTAGATATACTGTATTTAAATTAAAATATGATTTAACATCAATTGCAGGAAGCTAGAATTTTGATATATATTTATATTAAAATTTAAAGTTGAGATATAGATTCAGTTTTTTTATTTTCATCCTATTTCCCATATTATCTTTTTCACAATCTGGGCTTGAATCAATTTTATTGGCGGTTGAGAGTGATTCTAAAAAAATTTTTGAAAGATACTTAGACCCAATGATGAAAGGAGCTATATATAGTTCAAATGGGGGGTGGTTTACAACAGCAAAAGTTCATAAAAAATTAGGAGTTGATTTATCACTTAGACTTAATACGTCTTTTGTGCCTAGTGCAGATAGAACCTATTCGATTTCAGATTTAGAATATATTACTACAAGTGCAGATGACTTGCCTACAATTGCTGGTGATAACAGGCAAGAAGATTTGATTGTAACCATTCCCGCAGATGGAATATATCCAGAAATTTCTTCTGTTATTAAATCTCCTAAAGGAATTAGAAGTAAACTTCCTTTGGGATCTATCCCTGCTCCAGTTTTACAATTAGGTGTAGGTATTCCTTTTGATACTGAAATCATTATTAGATATAGTCCAGAATACCATAGGAATGGAGTAGATATGTCACTTAAGGGAATTGGGCTTAAGCATAATTTATTGCAATATTTTGGGGCAATAGAAAAAATCCCGTTAAATGTTTCTGCATTTGCATCAATTTCTAATATGAATATTGATTATGATATACAATCTTTTAGTTCTTTAAAGGGAACTGGACAGGTTGCTCAATTCAATCTCAACAATTATAACCTATTGTTACTTGCATCTCTAGACTTAATGGTGGTCGATTTTTATACAGTTTTTGGATATTCTGGAGGAAGTTCATCATTTAAATTATTAGGAAATTATGATTTAGAATACAATTCAAATTCAGATTTGCCAATTACTAAATCACTTTCAGATCCAATTGATATGAGCTTTAGTGTCTCAGGATACAAAACAACAATAGGAGCAAGATTTAAATTTTTAGTTTTTAGTGCTTTTACTGACTTTACTTTTCAGAGATACAATACTCTTTCTGCAGGTATTTCTGTAAATTTTAGATAATTTTTTTTGTAAAAATTATATTTAATTATAAATTTGGCATCTAATTTATTATTAGAGGAACGATTTGACTGATTGCAACCTCTTTAAAAAAGTGCTAAAGCAGTAGCTTCAGAACTATTTAATGTCAAATCACATCTAATTATAAATTTAATTTATTAATAATTAAATATATAAAAATGAGTGAACAAAAATTATCGACTAAAGCTTTACATGCAGGACATGATACTAGCTTAAGTCAAGGGACTAGAGCAGTTCCTATTTATCAATCTACTTCTTATGTTTTCAACAATGCTGATCATGCTGCAAATTTATTTGCTCTTGCTGAGCCTGGATACATATATACTAGATTAAACAATCCAACAAATGATGTACTAGAACAAAGACTTGCCGCTCTTGAGGGTGGTATTGCCTCTGTTGTAACAGCATCAGGTACTTCTGCAATATCAACAGCTTTATTAGTGTTGCTAAAAGCAGGTGACCATATTGTAGCTTCTAGCAGTCTTTATGGAGGAACTTTTAATTTGCTTAACGTAACTTTACCAAGACTAGGTATCACAACAACTTTTGTTGATCCCTCTGATCCTCAGAATTTTCAAGATGCAGTTCAACAAAACACTAGAGTATTTTTTGCTGAATCATTGGGTAATCCAAAACTAGATGTTTTAGATTTAAAAGGAATTTCTGAGTATGCAAAAAAATCAAAGGTTCCATTCATTGTAGACAATACGGTTGCGACTCCAGCACTTTTAAATCCAATTGAACACGGAGCTAATATTGTTATCCATTCTTTAACTAAATACATTAATGGAAATGGAACAGCACTAGGTGGAGTAATAATAGATGCAGGTACTTTTGACTGGTCAAGTGGTAAATTTCCTGAATTCACAGAACCTTCACCAGGGTATCATGGATTAGTTTATCATGACGCTTTAGGTGCTGCAGCTTTTATTGCTAAAGTTCGAATAGAGGGATTAAGAGATCTTGGAGGAGCACTAAGTCCATTTAATGCTTTTCAAATTATACAAGGATTAGAAACTCTAGAAATCAGAGTCAAAAAGCACAGTTCAAACGCATTAAAACTTGCTCAATGGCTTGAGAATAGGCCAGAGGTTGAATGGGTCAACTACCCAGGATTGGAATCAAGTGAGTATAATTCGTTGGCAAAAAAATATCTACCAAAGGGTCAAAGTGGAATTATAACATTTGGAGTTAAAGGAGGTTTTGAGTCTGCTAAAACGATTGCAGATAAAACTGAAGTATTTTCACTTCTTGCTAATATTGGGGATACAAAATCTCTTATTATTCATCCTGCAAGTACTACTCACCAACAATTAAATACTGAGCAACAAGCTTCTACTGGAGTTACAAGTGATTTGATAAGATTATCTGTTGGCCTTGAAGATATTGAAGATCTTAAAAAAGATTTAGAATTAGCTTTTTCTAAGATTGATTCAAAAGTGTTAGTGTAATTTTTTATTTTGGAATTAAAGAAGCTCAATATTGAAAATTATGTCTCAGAAAATGGGACTAGCTTTAATATTGAGCTTTCTTATGAAGTTTTTGGGAAACCAATTGGAAGTGCGCCAATTGTATTAGTTAACCATGCTTTAACTGGAAATTCATCAGTTTGTGGTAAACATGGCTGGTGGAATCATATTGTTGGTAAGAATAAACTTATAGATTTAAATAAGTATACAGTTCTTGCATTTAATTTTCCTGGAAATGGTTATGATGGTTTTCTTATTAGAAATTATGAGAATTTAATTTTAAGAGATATTGCTAAATTAATTTTAAAAGGGTTAGAGAAACTAAAAATTGAAAATTTATATGCTATTATAGGTGGATCAATTGGAGGGGGATTGGTATGGGAAATTGCTGCTATATCACCAAATGTTTCTGAAAATTTTATTCCAATTGCTTGTGATTGGAAGTCTAGTGATTGGTTGCTAGCTAACACAAGACTTCAAAAGCAAATATTGAATAACTCATCCAACCCTGTACATGATGCGAGAATGCATGCAATGCTTTGTTACAGATCTCCATTATCATTCCAAAAAAAGTTTGCAAGATCCAAAGATTCTGAAATCTTTAATGTTGAAAGTTGGCTTCTTCATCATGGTAAAAAGCTTCAGCAAAGATTTAGTTTACAGTCCTATAAAATGATGAATCATCTTCTTTCTACCATAGATATTACTAGGTCAGGCGAATTAAAGTTTGAAGATATTGTTTCAAAAATAAAAGGAAATATTTTTATTGTTTCAGTTGATTCAGATTTATTCTTTACTGATTATCAAAATAGAGAAACATTTTATAAAGCATGTAGAATTAAAGACAATATCTTTTTTAAAACAATAAAATCAGTGCATGGTCATGATGCTTTTTTAATTGAATTTGACCAGTTAAATGAATTATTGTCAAACGTTTTTTTACACAAACATAATCTTCCTGTTTAAATGATATGTTTAAGAAAAAATTATTTCTTTTTAATTGAATTTTGCTTTTTCAATAATCTAGTATTACTTTTGGACTTTTAAAAAACTAATGAGACGTTATTATTTTTATCAAAATTTCTATTTTTTCTTTAATAAAGAAGATTAAACAGGACCTTTGTTTTTATAATAGTAAACTATAATATTTTAAAAAAGTCCTGAAAAATCAGGACTTTTTTTTTTAAAAGTATATGAAAAAAATAGGAATTCAAGGAATTAAAGGATCTTATCATGACCAGGTTGCTAAAAGTTATTTTGGTGATTCAATTTCAATTAATGAATTTTTGTCATTTGATGATTTAGCACATTCTGTTAGCACAAATAAATCCGATTATGGCGTAATGGCAATTGAAAACTCAATTGCAGGGTCGATAATCCCAAACTATGCTTTAATTGATAGTTTAAATCTCAATATAGTAGGTGAATTTTTTATTAATATTAATCACCAACTCATGGTTTATCCTGGTGTAAAGATTGAAAACTTAAAATTTGTTTCATCACATCCAATGGCACTTTTACAATGTAAAAGGTTTCTAAAAAAATATCATTACTTAACTCTAGTTGAAGACAAAGATACTGCAGATGTTGCTAAACAAATTATTGAAAATAAAATCATGGATACTGCAGCTATAGCTAGTGTAAATGCAGCAGAAATATATGGTTTGGAAATCATATCGAATGACATTCAAACTATTAAAAACAACGAAACAAGATTTGTTATAGTTTCCAAAGAACGCTCTGCACACAAAGATTTAATAAACAAAGCTTCACTAAAATTTTCCCTTAGTCATAAAACAGGAAGTTTAGCATCAGTTTTAAGTATTATGAAAAACTATAACCTAAATCTTACCAAAATACAATCTTTACCCATCGTTGAAATTCCTTGGAAATATTCCTTTTTTGTTGATACCACATTTGATTCAATTGATGATTTCTATAATGCGATTAGATTGATTGAAGTTGAAGCTGAATCATTGAAAGTTTTAGGAACATATAACAACCAAATGAAATGATTGATCAATCCAGAAGATTAAATAGCGTTGAAGAATATTATTTCTCAAAAAAATTGAGAGAGGTATCAAAAATGGTTCAAAATGGTGAGCCCATTATAAATATGGGTGTAGGTAGTCCAGATTTATTTCCTTCAAAAAATGTGATTAACGAAATAAAATCTAGTTTAACAAATCCATCGGCACACAAATACCAAAGTTATCAAGGTCTTCCTGAGTTAAGAGAGGCTATAAGTCAGTTTTACAAAAAGTATTTTTGCATAAATCTTAATCCTTTAAATGAGGTTTTACCTTTGATGGGATCTAAAGAAGGGATAATGCATATTTCTTTAGCTTTTTTAAATGCAGGAGATGAGGTTTTAATACCGAATCCAGGCTATCCAACTTATTCATCTGTTACGAAACTTGTTGAGGCAAGTCCAGTATTTTATGATTTAAATTCTGAAAATAACTGGTTTCCAAATTTATCAGATATAGAAAAAAGAGATCTTTCAAAAGTCAAAATTATGTGGATTAATTATCCACATATGCCAACAGGAGCTTCAGCTGATTTATCTAAGTTTGAAGAGTTAGTAAAATTTGCAAAAAGAAATAATATTTTAATTGTAAATGACAATCCTTATAGTTTTATTTTAAACGATAACTTTTTAAGTCTTTTAGTTGTTAAGAACTCAAAAAATTATGTGCTTGAACTAAATTCTTTAAGCAAATCATTTAACATGTCTGGTTGGCGAGTTGGAATGTTAGTTGGATCTTCAAAAAATATAGAAAAAGTCTTAAAAGTAAAGAGCAATATGGATTCTGGAATGTTTTATGGTGTTCAGAAAGGAGCTATTTCAGCTTTAAATCTTGATTCTTCGTGGTTTGAGGATTTAAATAAAATATACTCAGAAAGAAGAAAATTAATTTGGAAACTTGCAGAAAAGCTTAATTGCTCTTTTGACAAAAGTTCCAAAGGTTTGTTCGTTTGGGCAAAACTTCCGGATAATATTAAAAGTTCTGAAAAATTCATTGATAAGATATTGAATGAAAACAAAATTTTTATTGCCCCAGGTACAATTTTTGGATCCAATGGAGAGGGTTACATAAGATTTTCTCTATGTATTGATGAACACAAAATTGAAGAAGCCATAAATAGAATAGAATTATGAAAATTGGTATTGTAGGTTTAGGTTTAATGGGTGGCTCGTTTGCTTTGGATATAAGAAATCCATTTCCAAATTGTAAAATATATGGCTATGATAATTCAAAAACGAATTTGAATAAAGCTTTAGAACTAGGATTAATTGACCAAAAGATTGATTTAGAGGGATTAAAAAACATGAATATAGTTTTAGTGTCTATCCCAGTAAACCATATGCTTTCGGTTTTACCTAAAGTTTTGGATATTGTAAGTAACAATACAATTGTATTTGATGTAGGTTCAACCAAGGAGGCTATTTGTAATGTTTTAAAAAATCATAAAAAAAGATCAAATTTTTTGGCTGTTCATCCAATGGCAGGAACTGAATTTTCAGGACCTAGTGCTGCACAAAAAGGACTTTATATAGGTAAAACCAATATAGTTTGTGAGTATGAAAAAACTAATAAAAAACTCGGCGAAATAGCTCTTGATGTTTTTGAAAAACTTGGAATGAAGATAATATATATGGATCCTAAATCTCACGACACACATGTGGCTTATGTTTCTCACTTATCTCATATTAGTTCCTTTATGCTTGGTAAAACAGTTATTGAAAAAGAAAAAAATGAAAATAATATCTTCGATCTAGCTGGTAGTGGTTTTGAGTCAACAGTTCGACTTGCAAAAAGTAATCCTGTAACTTGGACCCCAATTTTTTTACAAAATAAAACTAATTTAGCGGCTGCTATCGATGAATATATAGTGAATTTAAATTTATTAAAACAATATATTGTCGATGAAAATCAAGAAGAATTAAATAAAGTACTAAATAATACAAATCGAATTAAAGAAATATTAAATAAATAATACTAACAATAATGGAAAACAGAAAAGAAATGAGAACTTGGCTTGATGATTTTAATTTAAAACATCCACTTGTTATAGCTGGTCCTTGTAGTGCTGAAACAGAAGATCAGGTTTTAAAAATTGCTCATGATTTAAAAGATACTGATGTGTCTGTATATAGAGCTGGAATTTGGAAACCAAGAACACGTCCAGGTATGTTTGAGGGGGTAGGTGCAATAGGTCTCAAATGGCTTGATAAAGTTAAAAAAGAAACAGGTCTTTTAACAGCAACTGAAGTTGCAAATGCTAGTCATGTTAAATTAGCACTTGAATACGATATTGATGTTTTGTGGATAGGAGCCAGATCTACAGTTAGTCCATTTATAGTTCAGGAAATTGCTGATGCCCTTGACGGTACTGATAAAATAGTTTTAGTTAAAAACCCTGTTAATCCTGACTTAGCACTTTGGCTGGGTGGAATAGAAAGGTTGTATTCAGCAAATATTAAAAAATTAGGAGTAATTCATAGAGGATTCTCCACATATGAAAAGTCTAAATATAGAAATAACCCTGAGTGGCAATTACCTATTGAGCTTCAGAACAAATTTCCAGATTTACCATTAATATGTGACCCATCTCACATCGCAGGAAGAAGAGATATTCTTCAAGATATTTCTCAGACAGCTTTAGATCTTAATTTCGATGGTTTAATGATTGAAACTCATATTGATCCTGATAATGCTTGGAGTGATGCAGCTCAACAAATTACACCATCTGTTTTAGTGAAAATGATGGAAGATTTAAAAATAAGGACCCTCACAAGTGAAGAAGCTGATTATAAAAATCAATTAAACACACTAAGAACTCAAATTGATGTAATTGATCATGGATTATTAGAAACTTTAGGGAAAAGAATGAAAGTTGCCGTTTCAATTGGTGAATTAAAAAAGAAAAAAAATGTAGCTGTTCTTCAAACTAAAAGATGGAATGAAATTTTGGGTAATATGATTTTAGAGGGAGAAAAAAAAGGTCTTAGCGAAGAGTTTGTTCTTAGAATGTTTAAAGCTATTCACCAAGAATCAATAAATAATCAAGAAAAAGTCATTAACAGTTAGTTTTAAATGAAAGGATTAGTTTATAAATCAACAGGAAATTGGTACGATGTGCATACTGATTCTGATAAGATTTATAAATGTAATATTAGAGGAAAATTCAGATCTTATGGTATAAAAAGTACTAATCCAGTTGCAGTTGGAGACCATGTTTTTTTTGATATTACAAATGAAATTGAATCCAAAGGAATTATTACTTCAATTGATAAAAGAAAAAACTATATAATTCGAAAATCTGTCAACCTTTCAAAACAAACACACATAATTGCATCAAATATTGATCATTGTTTTCTTTTTGTAACCCCATCTAATCCAATTACATCTACTCTTTTTATAGATAGAGTATTATTATCTACAAAATCTTTTGGAATTAATACTATAATACTTTTTAACAAGATTGATATATACAGTGATGATGATATAGAATACGTCGAAAATTTATTTCATTCATATTCAAAAATCGGATATAAGTGTTTAAAAATTTCAGTTAGAGAAAAAACAAACATCAATCAGGTGAAAAATTATATGAACAATAATGTTTCAGTTTTTACTGGACATAGTGGTGTTGGAAAAACTAGTCTAATGAATGTTTTGGATGAAAGTTTAAAGTTAAGAACCTCTGAAATATCAAAGCAAAATGAACAGGGTCAACATACAACAACATTTGCTGAAATGTTTGATTTAGAAAATGGGGCAAAAATTATTGATAGTCCTGGGATCAAGGGTTTTGGGCTTATTGACATTAATAAAAACGAATTAGGTGGGTATTTTCCTGAAATAGCTAATTACAGTAAAGATTGTAAGTTTAATAATTGCCTGCATTTAAAGGAACCCAATTGTGCTGTTAAACTCGCTGTTGAGAACAATAAAATTTCAAGTTTTAGATATAATAATTATTTGAATATTTTAAATGATAATCAAGATAATTTTAGAACAAATTCTTTTTCAGATTGAGAGCATTAATTCAAAGAGTTAAGAAAGGTAGTGTTGAGGTTGATAATAAAATAATATCAACTATTGATCAAGGTATTGTTCTTTTTATTGGAATAGAAAACGCTGACACTAATCTTGATATTGAGTGGATTTGTAAAAAGGTATCTCAATTAAGAATTTTTGATGATGAAAATAAAATCATGAACAAATCACTTTTGGAAATAGGAGGAGATTTATTGGTAATAAGTCAGTTTACATTACATGCTTTAACCAAGAAGGGTAATAGACCTTCTTATATAAAAGCTGCTAAAAGTGATTTTGCTATAAAAATTTACAACCAGTTTCTTGAGCATATTGAAATTATATTGAACAAAAAACCTTTTGCTGGAATTTTTGGTGCAGATATGCTGGTTAAGATTGAAAATGATGGTCCAGTTACAATTTTCTTAGATTCAAAAAATAA
>SGZG01000004.1 GCA_004214185.1 Flavobacteriales bacterium
TTAATAACAGAAAGTATTGCTTCTTTTGTTTCTTTTTTTTCTAATAGGGAACGATTTTCCCAGGCAGATTCAATGATTTTCTTCAAAACTTTTTTTTTCAAAGATACGTTGATAATAATAAATAGTTTAAAGAATTTTAACCTTAATTATTATTCAATTAACTTTGATAAATGTCTAAAATAGTCGCATTAGATTTCGGATTAAAAAGAATAGGTGTAGCTATTACAGATGATTTTAATATAATAGCTTCAGCATTAGATACTGTATCAAATAATAATATTATTCCTTTTTTAAATAAAATTGTTGAAAAAAATGATATTAAAACTATTGTGGTTGGTCAGCCTTTACAAAAAGATTATAGTCCATCATTTATTGAAAAAGAAATTTTAAAATTTATTGATGTTCTTAAAAATAAATTTCCAAATATTAGTCTTGAAAGGTATGATGAAAGATACACATCAGTTATAGCAAAAAAAGTTATTGTTCAAAGTGGAATAAGTAAGTCCAAGAGAAGAGATAAATCTCTTGTTGATAAAATTAGTGCTACTATCATTCTTCAATCTTATTTAGAAAATTTAAAAAAATGATTTTACCAATTGTAGCATACGGAAGTCCAGTTTTAAAAAAAAGATGTATTGATATATCAATTGATTATAAAGATTTAAATCTATTGATTCAAAACATGTGGGAAACAATGTATGCTGCGAGTGGTGTGGGATTAGCAGCACCTCAAATTGGTCTTTCTATTAGACTCTTTGTCGTAGATGCCTCACCGTTCTCTAATGATGAAAATTTAAGTATTGAAGAAAGAAATAATTTATCAAATTTTAAGGAAGTTTTTATAAATCCAGCTCTAACTCCTTTAACTAGTGAGGTTAACACATTTAATGAAGGATGTCTAAGTATTCCTGATATTAGGGAAGATATTGTTAGAGAAAATGAAATTTTAATCGAATATCTTGATGAAAACTTTAATAAAAAGAAACTCAAATTAAATGGATTAAGAGCTCGTGTAGTTCAACATGAGTATGATCATATTGAAGGAATTTTATTTACAGATAAGTTAAGTTCATTCAAAAAAAGACTCATTAAAACAAAATTAAATAACATATCAAATGGTAAGGTTAATTCTGATTATTTGATGTCATTCCACGTTTTAAAAAAGTGAAAAAAAAAGAAACTAGTTCAGTCACTCGTTTATTGGACATAATGGACGAATTAAGAGAAAAATGTCCATGGGATAGAGAACAAACAATGAATAGTTTGAAAACTTTAACCATAGAAGAATCTTATGAGCTTTTAGATGCAATAAATGAAAAAGATTATGTCGAGATTAAAAATGAGTTAGGTGATTTATTATTACATATTGTTTTTTATACAAAAATTGCTAGTGAAAAATCAAAATTTAATTTTTATGATGTTGTAGAAAATTTAATAGAAAAGCTTGTTAATAGGCATCCTCATGTTTTTAAAACTAGAAAGATCATTTCAAAGGAACAAGTTGAAAAAAATTGGGAAAAAATAAAGTTAGATGAAGGTAAAAAAAGTATTCTTTCTGGGGTTCCAAAAACTTTACCTGCATTAATTAAGTCAGAGAGAATACAGGATAAAGTTTCAAAAGCTGGATTTAAATGGAATTCACTAAACGATTCTAAAAATAAAATTAACGAAGAATTAAAAGAGTTGAATTTAGAGATCAGAAAAAATAATTTTGATCTGATGGAAGAGGAGTATGGGGATTTAATGTTTAGCTTAATTAATTATGGCAATTTACTTGGAATTAACTCTGAAAATGCTCTTGAAAAAGCAAATAAAAAATTTATTAAAAGGTTTAAGCAAATGGAATCCTTAATTGATAAAGATAAAATGAAGATAGAAAAGTTAAAACCATTTGAATTATTGAAGTATTGGGAAAAGTGTAAGTAGCCTTAATTTAATAAACTCTTTTTCATTTTATTTAAATTTTCAATTTCAATTTTATTTTTATCAATCTTTCTGTGAACTTTTTCAAGAAGTTTATTCTCTTTTGATTCTTCATTAAAAAAAGATAAATTGTTTTCCTGTTGAACGAGCTCTTTTTTTAATACGTCTAATCTTTGGTTGATGGTATTAATTTCTTCATTTATTTGATCAGAGCTCATGCATTTTGTTTTAATTTCAGTAATTAATTTCTTGATTTCCAAATTATTGAGTCCTAAATTTAAAAACAATGAATTTATTTTACTATAAAATATTTTTTCATTTTTTGAACTTGAAACACCAATTAAAATAAAATTTTCAATTATTTTTTCTAAATCTTTTTGTTTTCCGCTAAATGAATTCAACTTCTCAATTATCGATTCTTGCTTTTCATTTGACTTAATAAGTTCTTTTGAATTAAAATTCTTTTTTTCATTGAGTTTTCTAAAAAATATATCACATTTACTTTTGAATTCAAGCCAATTTTTTTTGTTTATCTTATATGGTACGGGTTTAATTAATTTCCATTTTTTTTGAATAGAAATTATTTGTGATCTGAAAGATTCAGGGTTCTCATTATCTAAAATTTTCTCAACTTCATTAATTAATGAAAACTGTTTTTGTATATTATCAGAGTAAACATTTTTTAAATTTTTGAAAAATGAATTTTTTTGTGAGTAAAATTCTTTTATTAATTTTTTATAGTCGGTCCAAAATTTTTTATTCGATTTTTTTGGAATAGGTCCAGAATTCAAAATTTGTCTTTTAATTTTTTCAAAATCACTTATTCTTCTTTGCCAAGACTTTAATGATTCTGATTTATCCTGAATAAGTGATTTACCTTTTTCAAATAAAATTATTATGTTATTATAGTTTTTTTCTAAAATAGAGTCTCTATTTTCTTCAAAATTTTTTTTTGATTTATTTATTTCGATTTCAATTTCCTCTAATTCCCTGTTAAGCTCTTTTTCAAACTTTTTTTCAACTGGACCAAGTTCATAATTCCATCTTTTTTTTAATCGTTGAAAATCTTTCCAAATTTTTATTTTATCATTAGAATTAATCAGATCCTTGGCATGTAATAAAATCTTTTCTTTTTGAATTCTATTATGTTCTAGATCAATTTCTTTAAATTTTCTGTTTAAGTGTAGATAATCATAAAAGTTTTTAATATGATGTTGAAAATTATTCCAAACAATTTTACTTTTTGTCCTTGGAACTGGACCTATTTTAAACCAAAAGCTTTGAATTTTTTTTAGTTCCTGATATTTTTTGCTTATTGAAATATCATCATTTATTAGATTTTTTAGTCTATCAATTAGTATTTCTTTTTCAACTAAGTTCTGATTTGTGTTAATTTTTTTCAACCTAATTTAATTTAACATCAACATTAAGTTAGGTATTTTTATTTAACTATTCCAAATCCTCCAACTCTCATTTGCTTGATTTTCAAGCATTTTCTTACCATTGATAATTTCTGCACCTGCTTTTTTAGATTTAATTAAAAACTTTGTTTTAATCGGGTTATATATTAAATCATAACATAAATGATTTTTTGATATGTACTTATATGGAATATTTGGACATTCATCGACTTTTGGGAAAGTACCAACAGGTGTACAGTTTACAATAATTGTATTATCCTGGATAATATTTTTGTTAATTTCTTCATATAATATTGTGTTAGAACTAGGGGTTCTGGAAACAATTGTAGACTTTACTTTTAAACCTTCAAGCGCATGAATAATTGCCTTAGAAGCTCCCCCAGCACCTAAAATCAATGCCTTTTTATGATTTGAATTTTTATTATTTAAAGTTTTCTTGAATCCTATATAATCAGTATTATATCCACTTAATTTATTTTTTTTATCAATTTTTATGGTATTTACTGCTCCAATTTTTTTTGCAATTGGGTCAATATAATTTAAGTATTCAATTATACTTTCTTTGTATGGTATGGTTACGTTCAAACCTTTGATATTGTTATCTTTTATAATATCTAATATTAGTTCGATTGAATTAATATCAAAATTTTCATAACTACAATTAATAATTTTTTCTTTTATAAATTTTTCTTCAAAAAATTTTTTAGAAAAGGAATAATCAATGTTAAAACCTATAAGTCCGAATTTTTTAATACTTTTTTGCATATCTATTAAAAACAAAGATTATTAATACACCTATTACTATCCATAATAGTAAAATTGAGTTTTGAAAATTTAGTTCAAATTCTAAACTTGAATAATTCCAAGGCCAAACAATAAATAAAGAACCAAAAATAAATCCAATTATAACTTGATTGACTGTTTCTTTAAAATTAGTTATCAAATAACTAAGGAAATTAGACAATAATATTAAACCTGCTACTGAACCCAAAGCAAATACAGCTGCAATTTTAATTAGTTCTATTTCATGACTTATATCAGTTTTAAATCCAAATAATATTAAAATTGAGTTGTAAAGAGAATTTACAGAATCAATTAATAATAATTTAAAATTTCCAAGTAATATTAATAGAAAAGACCCAGATAAACCTGGGATAATCATTCCACAGATACTTATAAATCCACAAAAAAATATGAAATAAAGATTTCTATTTTCAGAAATTGGTTCGGAGATACTAATTAATATTCCGATAACTAAACCCACAAATACAAAAAGAATAGATTTCAAGTCCCAATTTTTATTTTTTTTTATTAATAAAATGTTTGAAGCTAAAATCATTCCGAAAAATATTGACCAAACTTTTAATTCATAATTTCTAAAAAGAATATCAAGTAACTGGGAAGTTGTAAAATAACTTACAATAATTCCAAAAAAAATAGTGAGCAAAAAATATAAATTATATTCTTTGTTTAATTTTTTTAAATCAGGAAATAACTTAATAGTATTTAAATTTATTTTTTTTAATGAATTTATCATTTCAAAATAAAAACCTGTAATTAAAGCAACCAAACCACCAGAAACACCCGGTAGCTTATTCACCGTTCCCATTAAAATACTTTTCAAAAATAATATTAAGTAAAACTTTCTATTTCTTTCTTTCATGAGAAAACCTTTCTAAAATCAAAACAACCATCACACCAATTACAAAAAAAAGTATACCCTGATTAAATTCAGAATTTAGAAAATAATCATCAGGAATATACATGTTTTGGATAAAATCGCTAGTTGATACATTTTTATATTTCCATGGCCATAGAGATGGTAGTGATCCAATCATAAATCCGATCAGGCAGTATAAGGTATTGTTTTTATATTTAGTATAGGACCATGTTAAGAATTTAGAAAATAATTTTACACCTAATATTGCACCAAAAGCAAATGAAAAAAAGTTTAAAAAATAGTCAGAATTAAACTTAATCACTTCTTTGAAAGTTAAAAGCATAGTTTCGTATGCACCTAATAGAACTAAAATATATGCTCCCGAAATTCCTGGAAGAAGCATAGCAGTAATACTAATCATTCCGCAGAAAAGTAGATAAATAAAGTCAATATCTGTACTACTTGGTTTAATCATTTGAATATAAATTGCTAGAAATATTCCAATTAGTAAAAGATAAATTTGATTGGGTAATATAAATCTAGATTTTTTAAAATCTAATTTATCAGTTTGTCTTAATAAGAATATTATACTTGCTGAAATTAATCCTAGAAATAGTGACCAAAGAGCGATAGGAAAATTTTCTATTAGCAATAGAATAAATTGACTAAAAATTGTAATACTAAAGAAAATTCCAGAAATAACTTTGAATAAAAAACTTAAATTATAGTTAATCCAGACATTTTTAATTCCTGATTTTTTATAATCATTATAAATCTTAAGGTTAATACCATTAATTGTTCTTAACAGTTCCTCATAAATTCCAGTAATTATTGCGATAGTTCCTCCAGAAACACCAGGAACAATATCAGCCATTCCCATAAACATTCCCTTTATAAAAATTATAATATCTGAAAAATTGGTCTTTTTCATCAAATAAAATTAGTTATTTAAAATTAAGTATTTAATTGGCATTCATGTTTTTGAAAACATGAAGTTGTGGAATAATTGGAAATATGTCTCTAAAGTAGTCGTAGATAGCTGGATTTAAGTTGTAAGCTTCTTTCAAACAAAAATTAGCTTTTTTGATTTCTCCCAAACTAAAATTAATTGCATAACTAATATATTTTATCTCACCTTGTAAAGATTCAGGATAGTTTTCAATTTTATTTAAAAGTTCAACTGATAATAGTTTGTTTTCAGGTATTTCTAAAATAGTTTTTGTCAAAAAGATTAGTGTGCTTAAGTTTAATTCACCTAACGAAATTATTTCTTTAAAAGAAATTTCAACTTCATTAAATTGATTTAAATTCAAGCAGATTTTACAAAATAATTCCCAATATTTAATATTCTCTGAGTCAATTTCAATAGCCTTAATTAGATTTTTTTTAGCTTGTTCAAAATCATTTTGTTTGTAATAAATAGTTGCTAACGACATCCATGCCTGATCATGAACCGGATCTTCAATTAAAGTTTTATTGTAAAATGACTTAGCAATTTCCAAGTTGCCTAATTTGTTATGACAGCATGCTATTCTATGTAAAGCAAATGGATTTGGACTATCAATTTCAACCACTGTTTTATATTGTTCAATGGCCTGATTAATTTTATTTAATTTTTCAAGAACTTTACCCATTTCTAAATAAGCTCCAACAAAAGAATCATCACAAATTATTGCAAAATCAAAAGCAGTTAGCGCTTCTTTATAAAAATTTTTATTAAGATATTGTTTTCCGAGTTGATGCCAACCAACCTCACAATATGGATTTTTTTCTAAAAATTCATTTAAATAATTTATTGTATTGTCTGTATTTCCTAATGAGTCAAAGCAAAATAGTAAATTATTAAGAACAGCATAATCTACATCATACTTATCTAAGTACTCAATAAATTTTTCTTTAGCTTTTTCAAACTCGTCAATAAATAGATATTCTTTTCCAATAATAATTGAAGCATCTTGATAAAATTCACAATCTTTTTCAATAGTTTTTAAAAGATTAATAGACTCAAGATGATTTTTTCTTTTTGAAAAGATTTTAGATTTTTGAATAATTATTTCAGGATTATTTTTCTCTATTTCGAATATCCTATTTACTAATTTTTCTGCTTCATCGATTTTATTTTGAGTTATTAAAGACTCAATATTTAACAGTGAAATTGACAAATTTTCTGGATACTGATCTAAAGCCATCTTGATAGCTTTATTTGAAAGAGACACGTTTCCTGATTCAAGATAATATATAATAATTGACTCAAACTCATCAACGTCAAAGAATAAAAACTTATTAGTTTTAAGCATTGATTCAAACTTCAAAATAGAATTTGAAAAAAAATCTTGAAATTCTTCCTTCATACGATTAAAGATATAATGAGATTAGTTTGAAAATATTTGTTTTTGATATTGTTTTTAACAAATTAATGAACAGTTATATTTAACTTATCCAAAACTTTTAATATAATTTTGCACCCCTTTTTTATTTCACTGATTTTGACTGTTAGAGGAGGGGTAATTCTTACAGCTTTAGGCTCAAATAATAAAAAAAACAGAACTAGGCCTTCATTTAAACATTCTTCAACTAGTTTTTTTGTAATGGATGATTTTTTTAAAATTATAGCTAGCATCAGTCCTTTTCCTCTTATTTCATCAATTAGTTCATGTTTTAATAAAGACCTAATTAAATTTTCTTTAATATTAATTCTAGACATTATGTCTGAACTCAAAGTTTCAAGTAAATTGGAGTGTGCTGCTGCTGCTATCACCGGATGTCCACCAAAAGTTGTTATATGACCAAGAATTGGATTTTTCTTGAACAAGCTCATATTTTTTTTACTTGTAGTCATGGCTCCAATAGGGAAACCACCTCCTAATCCTTTTCCAAAAACTAATATGTCAGGGATAAAATTGTAATGTTCAAACGCGAAAAGCTTTCCTGTTCTTCCAATTCCAGGTTGAATTTCATCTAAAATTAATTGTGCTCCAACTTCTTCACATCTTTTTTTTAGCTTTTTTAAATAATCATTTTCTGGCAATATAAAACCAGCACCTCCTTGAATAGTCTCAATAATTACAGCTGCTGTTTTTTTGGTAATTAAAGATAAGTTTTGAATATTATTAAATTCAATAAATTTAATATTAGGAATTAGAGGTCTGTAAGCTCTTTTTCTCTCCTCATAACCCATAACACTCATGGCTCCCTGTGTATTTCCATGATAACCATTTTTTGCAGCAATCATTTCACTTCTTCCAGTAACTCTTTTGGCTAATTTCATTGCAGCTTCAATAGCTTCTGTTCCTGAATTTGTTAAATAGGTATTATTTAAAGATTTTGGAAGATTTTTAGAAATCAGTTCACATAATTTTATTGTAGGTTTTTGAACAAATTCTCCATAAACCATCACGTGCCAGTAAAGGTTTAATTGATTTATTATAGCTTTTTTAATTTTTTTATTATTGTGACCAAGATTTGAAGCTGAAACACCAGCAACAAAATCTAAGTATTTTTTATTATTAATATCATATATATATGATCCTTTAGCTTTGGAAATTTCTAAACAAATTGGATTTTCGGTTGTTTGAGCTTGATATTTAAAAAAACTATCCTTCAATCAATTATTAATTATTTGATTTTTATTATAAATTTTCTCTTTAATTCTCCAATTAAAACCATTTAAAATCTTTTCATTTTCTTCTAACTCATCTTCAGGGTATACCTTACCCTCAGGATTAGTATAAAAAATTATTTCTTCTATTTCATTATTATCTATTAACATCTCAATTGAACTACAAATAGCTTTATCGATTCCAACTAATTCATTCGTATCTTCATCATACAAATAATAAATCATTTCGGTATTCCTGTTAAGTTTTAATTTTTTTAATTCATTTTCTTGAAATTTTCCATACAAATCAATTCCCTTCATTTGATTAAAATTATTAAAGCCTAAACTGTCTTTTTCAATAATAAAAGCATTGTTTAAAATTTTTAACGAATCTAAATCGTTAGTTTTTAAATCTCTTAAAATATGAATTTCATCTCCTGTCATTTGACTATTTCCATTCCAAATAACTGGGTTTTTTTTTGCAATTTCATTACTTGTTAAGACTTGCTGTTCTCTTCCAGATAAGTCGTTTCGAAGTAGTTTGATCAAGCCATTTTTTTGGTTCATTACGAATTTGTCGGACTTTCCAGACATATTAGATTTTATGAAATTAACATTATATCTTCCTTTAATAATTCTATCTTCCTCTGGTCCAATAGCAAAAAGTGAGTCAGCTTTTATGAATAGTGAATCTGTTTTATAAATTTTGATAGCATATGGATTTTTAGTAATCAATGCTGAATCTAACGCCTTGTAAACTTGACCAAAATCTCCTTTAATAATAGTTTTATTTAATGTATCGGTAATAATTACGTTATTTATTCCAGAAGCGTATTGTTTTTTATCATCAAAAATTAAACTATCTCCTTCAATTTTTCTTTTATCATATAGAATTTTAGATTTTTTGACGAAATAACCATTTTTATTTTTAGTATCGTAAAATCCTTTTTCACAAAATATGGTATAATCAACACCATTTATAACTGTTGGACCATAAAAAAAAGCTTTTTCTGTATCACTAAAATAATCTAGGATGTCAGAATTTATGTTGTAATCATCATTGTATACATTAACTCTGTCTTTAAAACTGTATTTAGAGTTATTTAAAAAATATTTGCCTCTACTGCTTTTTATTGTGTTTGAAGAGTCTTTAATAGTTCCACCATTTTCAAAGTATATTTCTTTAAGATCTCTGTCGTGATATAAAATTTGTGTTTTTAAACTTGAACTTTTGTTATTGAAAACTACATTTTCTCGTGCTATAATTTTTCTTTCGTTCCCATCATAGTCTAATATTTCACTATACAATTCAATACTATCTCCTTGTTTTACTACTACGTTTCCACTTGCTTTAAAAGAATTATTTTTTTTGTAAAATAGAGCGTAATCCGACCATACATCCATTCCATCATGAAAAAGATGAACCCTTATTTCATTGTCTTTTTTTAAAATATTTGCTCCAGGTAAAGTATTTTCGTTTCTGTCAAATGAACCAGCTTCTATTATTTGAATTATCTTTCTTTCTTGAGATATTACTATATTAAATAGTAGAATAAAGATTAATGATATTCTAATTTTCAAATTTTATTTACGTATTATAGTTTGTGTTCTATCAGGTCCAACTGAAATTATTGCAATAGGAACCTTTAATTCTTTTTCAAGAAATGATACATAGTTCATGAAAGCAGGAGGGAAATCCTTTTCTTCTTTTATTAAACTTATATCTTCTTTCCAACCTTTAAATTCAGTGTATATGGGTTTAATTTTTTGATTTTCTATTGAAAAAGGGAAATGTTCAATTATTTTACCTTCATTATCATATGATGTACAAATTTTTATTTTTTTGAATCCTGAAAGTACATCGCCCTTCATCATCATTAATTTTGTAACACCATTAACTCTTACAGCATATTTTAATGCAACAAGATCTAGCCAGCCACATCTTCTTGGACGACCAGTTGTCGCACCAAATTCATTTCCAACTTTACTCATTACTTCTGCATTTTTATCAAACAGTTCAGTAGGGAAGGGACCACTTCCAACTCTAGTTGTGTATGCTTTAAAGATTCCAAAAACATCTTTTATTTTGTTAGGAGCCACCCCCAGTCCTGTGCATGCTCCAGCTGCAGTTGTATTTGAGGAGGTTACAAATGGATAAGTCCCAAAGTCGATATCTAAAAGTGAGCCTTGAGCTCCCTCAGCAAGGATACTTTTATTAGAATCTAATTGGTTAAAAATAAAATTTTCACTATCAATAAATGGAATTTGCTTTAGCTTATCAATGGCTTTGAAAAAATCTTCCTCGAGTTCTTTCAGATTATATTGTAGATCAACACCATAATTTTTAATCATGCCTTCGTGTTTGTCAGAAAGTTTTCTATATTTTCTCATCCAGTCTGAAAGTTCAATATCGCCAATTCTAATTCCATTCCTCCCAGTTTTGTCCATGTAAGTTGGTCCTATTCCTTTCAGAGTTGATCCTATTTTGGATTTGCCTTTTGATAATTCAGAGGCAGCGTCTAGAAGTCTATGTGTTGGTAGAATTATATGAGCTTTTCTTGAAATGCAGAGTGATTTGGAAAAATCAATATTAAAAGGTTCAAGTTTTTCAATTTCCTTTTGAAAAATTACAGGATCAATCACAACACCATTCCCAACTAAGTTAATAGTTTTTTTATGAAATATTCCAGATGGTATTGTGTGTAAAACATGCTTAATTCCATCAAATTCTAAAGTATGTCCAGCATTAGGTCCACCTTGAAAACGAGCTATTACATCATAATTTTTAGTTAATACATCAACAATTTTACCTTTACCTTCATCTCCCCATTGAAGACCGAGTAATAAATCAACTTTCATAAACTATTTTTTTAATTTTTCTCCATAAAAATATAAAGAGTGGTTATTTATTTTGACTCCAAATATTTCTTCAATATTTTTTTTTATTCCCTGAATTCTTGGATCACAAAATTCAATAACCTCACCAGAGTCAGTTAAAATGAGATGATCGTGTTGATGATCGAAGTAAGATTTTTCATATTGAGCTTGATTAGATCCAAACTGATGTTTTCTTACAAGCTTACACTCAAGTAAGAGCTCAATGGTATTGTATAAAGTAGCTCTACTGACTCGATAATTTTTATTTTTCATTTTGACATATAAAGATTCTATGTCAAAATGTTCAGAGGAATCATAAATCTCTCTTAAAATAGCAAATCTTTCAGGTGTCTTTCTATGTGTTTTAAAATCTAGAAATTTTGTAAAAACATCTTTGACTATTTTTTGATTTTTTTCACTACTCATAATTGTAAAATTAGTTTAAAATTATTGATTTTTTATTCCCTAATTACCTTTTCTATTCCATTAATTTTTTTCAGTCTTTTAATTAAATCATTTAAAATGTTTTTTGTTTTTACCCTTAAAGTAATTTGCCCTTTAAATATATTGTCAACTGTATCGAAATTCATTTTTTTTATATTGATATTTAATGAGTTGGAAATTAATTTAGTTATCTGATTTACAAGGCCAAGATTATCAATTCCTGAAATTTTTAATGTTGATGTATATTCCTGAACCGTGGAGTCAATCCACTTGGATTTTAGAATTCTATATGCAAATTTAGATTGAAGACCAACAGCATTTGAACACGTTTTTTTATGAATTTTTATTCCCTCATTTATAGTTACAAATCCAAAAACTTCATCACCTGGTATTGCATTACAACATTTTGCTAGGGAATATTCAAGAACTTCTTCTTCATTTCCAAAAACTATTTGATCATAGTTGTTTATAATTTCTTTTTCTGATTGATTAATTTTATTTGTCTTTCTTATTCTTTTTCTAAAAAAATTAATTAGACGATTGTTGTAATTAGCAAATTTTTTGAGCTGCGTATTATCAACTTTTCCAATACCTACTCTGTAGAATAGATCTAAACTTGTTTTTAGTTTTAAAAAATTTCCTAAATCATTAACAGTTTTATCATCAAATTTTATTTTTAATTGTTTCAATTTTCTTCTTAAAATTTCTTTACCCTCCTCAGCTAAAACCTTTTTTTCTTCCTTTAAAGCAGTTCTAATTTTTGCTTTTGCTCTGGAAGTTTTTACATAGTCAAGCCAGTTTGATGAAGGTTTAGTATTTTCAGATTTAATGATTTCAATTTGGTCTCCACTTTTTAATACATGACTAAGTGGCACCATTACTCCATTTACTTTAACCCCTCTAGTTTTTAACCCTAAACCAGTATGAATACTGAAGGCAAAGTCCAATGCTGTAGATCCTTTTGCAAGTGATTTTAATTCACCTGCAGGAGTAAAAACAAAAATTTCAGTTGAATAAAGATTTAACTTAAAGTCTTCAACAAAATCAAGAGCATTAGATTCAGTATCTTCTAGGACCTCTTGAAGTCTATTTAACCATTCCTCTAAACCATTTTCGCTTTGATTTCCTCTTTTGTACATGTAGTGAGCAGCATAACCTTTTTCTGCTATTTCGTGCATTCTTTCAGATCTAATTTGAACTTCAACCCATTTTGAACCTGGTCCTACCACCGTAATATGAAGGGCTTCATAACCATTTGATCTTGGTGATGTTATCCAATCTCTAAGTCTTAGTGGATTTGGAGTATAGTAATCAGTTATAATAGAATAAATCTTCCATGCTAAAAACTTTTCATTATCAGGATCAGATTTGTAGATAATTCTGATTGCGAACTTATCATAGATTTCTTCAAAAGAAATGTTTTTGTTTAATATTTTATCTCTAATCGAATATATAGACTTAGGCCTTCCATTTATTTTAAATTTTAAATTATCTTTTCTAAGCTTTTCTGAAATTCTTCTTGAAAAGTTTTTTATATACTTATCTTGTTCATCTTTACTTTCTTCAATTTTTGCCTTTATATCATAAAACATTTCAGGTTCAGTATATTTCAAGCCTAAGTCTTCAAGTTCAGATTTAACATCATAAAGTCCAATTCTGTGAGCTATTGGTGCGTATATATACAAAGTTTCTGAAGCAATTTTTATTTGTTTTTCACTTGACATAGATTCAAGTGTTTGCATATTGTGTAGTCTGTCAGCAATTTTTATGAGAATTACCCTAACATCGTCATTTAAAGTCAACAACATTTTTCTGAAATTCTCTGCTTGCAGGGATACATTTTCTTCTTTTGATAACTTCGATATCTTAGTAAGACCAACTACAATTTTGGTTATCTTTCTTCCAAAAATATCTTTAATAGTCTTTTCTGAATATTCTGTATCTTCAATAACATCATGTAAAAGAGCTGCAGCTATACAAGTTGCATCTAATCCAATTTTTGATGCTACAATTTTAGCTACTGCAATAGGGTGAAAAACATAAGGCTCACCTGATTTTCGTCTTTGATTTTTGTGTGCATCAACAGAAGTATTAAAAGCTAACCTAATCAACTTTCGATCTTCCCTTGAGAGAGATTGATAACTTATTTTTAGTAGCTCTTTATATTCTTTTGCTATTAAGCTATTTTCTTTTATTGAATCAATAATCATGTTTACTAAAAATAATTAAAAAAACTGTAATTATTGTAAGCGATTGATACGTTGTGCAAGGGTAGGATGAGAATAATGCCACCAAACATATTTTGGATGTGGAGTTAAATTACTAAGACTGTCTTTTGAAAGGATTTTCAGAGCCTCAATTAAGTATTTGCTCTCAAAAGTTTGTTTAGCATAATTATCGGCTTGAAACTCAAACTTTCTTGAAAAAATATTGTTGACCAGAGATAAGATTTCTGAAACTGGTGTGTACAAGAACGAAAATGTAATCAATCCAATATGAAAACTATGATTTTGAATTCCCAATGCTTGTGAAAATATTGGCATATTTATTAATAATGACAGTATATAAAGCATCAATCCTGTTTGAATAATTGAAAATGTTATGTTAAAAATTATGTGATTTTTTTTGTAGTGTCCTATTTCATGGGCAATCACGGCTACAATTTGATTATCATTCAATTTATTTATCAAAGTATCATAGAGTGTAACTCTTTTAAGTTTTCCAAATCCAGAGAAATATGCATTTGCTTTAGTTGATCTTTTTGATCCATCAATCACAAAAATATTACTTAAATCAAAACCAACCTTTTTTGAATATTTTTCAATATCATTTTTAAGATTTCCCTCCTCTAGTTTAGTTTGTTTATTGAAAATAGGAACTATAATTTGAGCATAAAAACCATTAATCATCACAGAGATTATGGTTATAAAAACCCATACTATAATCCAAAAGTCTTTACCTACTGTTTCAAATTGCCATATAATAAAACTTAAAACACTTCCCCCAAATAAAATTGTGATAAACCATGATTTTATCTTGTCAAAAAAGTAAGTTTTTAGGGTAGTTTTATTAAAACCAAACTTTTCTTCAATAACAAAAATATTATATAATGAAAAAGGTAAATTTAGGATGTCACTTCCAAAAAAAATTATACCAAAAAACCCTAAACTGATTAGTAATTCTGATTCAAAAAATGATCTTGCCAAATTATCAACATACAAAAAACCATCAAAAAAAAAGAACAACAATAATATTGTAAAGCTGTAGAATTTAGAAACTTTTCCAAACTTGTAAAGTGTTTTTTTATAATCTTGAGATTTTTGATATTTTTCTTTATCATAAATATCATTCAGATTTTCAGGAATTTTTTTGTTAAAGAACTTTGCATTTATGTAATCTAAAAAATAATCCTTGATAAAATTTAGAACGATTATGGATATTAATATATAAAATATAATTTGGGGACTAATTATCATCTCTTTGTTTTAATCCCTCAAATATAACAATTGCAGCACATACAGAAAGGTTTAACGAATCCATTTTACCTTTCATTGGAATACTTATCAATTCATCCGATTTATTTCTCCAAACACTAGTCAAGGAAGAAGATTCTTTTCCAATAACTATAGCACTTGGTTTTGAATAATTTATGTCTAAATAATTTTTGCTTTTTTCTACGTAAGTTGAACAAATTTGAATGTCATTTTTTGTTAGAAAATTTATTACATTTTCTGTACTGTCTGTAGCAATTTGCATTGAAAAAAGACTACCTAAACTTGATCTTATTGTGTTTGGATTATACAATTCTGTTTTTGGATTTGCAATTATTAAACCATCCATTCCAGCAGCATCTGCAGTTCTTAACAAAGCTCCAATATTACCAGGTTTTTCAGGTGATTCAACAACTAAAATATAAGGGTTTTTAGACAACTTAAAATCATCAATTGAGTTATTTTTATTTTGAACTATTGCTAGTATTCCATCTTCATTTTTTTTATAAGAAATATCATCAAATAGTTTTTTTGAAAAATCAAAAAGATCGAAGTGTTCAAAATTTTTTTTTATGAAATTCAAATTTTCATTAGAAATTATTTCGGAGCATATTATTATTTCAATGAAATTAAATTTGTTGCTATGACACATCTCAATAAATTTAATTCCTTCAACTAAAAAAGATTTTGTTTGTTTTCTCTTTTTTGAACTACTTGACAATTTGGAAATATTCTTAAAAATAGAATTGTTTTTACTCGATATGTATTTCAAAAGATTAATTATTTAATTCTTAAATGTAAAACATTAATTTAAATTTTATTAGTTAGGTTTGTTAAACAAAAATTTAAAATTTGATGAGTAAGGATATTACTAACTATTTTATTAAACTCGAAGATGAATATGGAGCACACAATTATCACCCTCTACCAGTTGTTTTGAAAAAGGGTAGTGGTGTATATGTTTGGGACGTAAATGATAAAAAATATTTTGATTTCCTTTCTGCATATTCAGCAGTAAATCAAGGACATTGCCATCCTAAAATAACCAAAGCTTTAGTAGATCAGTCATCAAAACTTACTTTAACTTCAAGGGCTTTTTTTAATAATGTTTTAGGCGAATATGAAAAATTTATTACTGATTTTTTTGGGTACGAAAGAGTTTTACCAATGAATACTGGTGTCGAGGGAGGAGAAACAGCAATTAAGTTAGCTAGAAAATGGGCTTATGAAGTAAAAGGAGTTCCCTCAAACAAAGCAAAAATAATTTTTGTTACAGGAAATTTTTGGGGTAGAACTTTAGCAGCAATTTCATCCTCCAATGATCCAACAAGCACAACAAACTTTGGTCCTTTCATGCCCGGTTATGAGATAATTCCATACAACAATATTAATGCTCTAAAAAAAGCATTAAAAGATCCATGTGTTGCTGGATTTATGGTAGAGCCAATTCAAGGGGAAGCTGGTGTTGTTGTTCCAGATGAAAATTATTTATTAGATGCTTACAAACTATGTAGACAACATAATGTATTGTTTATTGCAGATGAAGTTCAAACTGGTATTGCAAGGACTGGGAAAATGCTGTGTTGTGATCATCATGGATTCAAGCCTGATATACTAATTTTAGGAAAAGCACTTTCAGGTGGTGTATTTCCAGTTTCTGCGGTTCTGTCATCACACGAAATTATGCTCACAATTAAGCCTGGAGAACATGGTTCAACTTATGGTGGTAATCCGTTAGCTTGTCAAGTAGCTATTGCGGCTTTAAAGGTTATTAAGGACGAAGATTTGTGTAAAAATTCAGAGTTAATGGGAGAGTATTTTAGAACTGAATTAAAAAAATACATTTCCAAAAGTAAAACAGTTAAGCTAGTTAGAGGAAAAGGTCTTTTAAATGCTATTGTAATCAATGACCATCCGGAAAGCGATACGGCATGGAAAATATGTTTGAATTTAAAAGAAAATGGATTATTGGCTAAGCCAACACATGGAAATATTATTAGATTTGCACCTCCACTAACCATAAAAAAAGAAGAAATTGAATTAGCGGTTAAGATTATTATTTCTTCATTAAAAGAATTTGAATAAAATGAATAAAATTTATTTTGACAATGCTGCAACAACACAAATAGATTCTGCTGTAGTTGATAGGATTCAAAATATAATGTTAAACAATTATGGAAATCCAAATTCTACCCACAGTTATGGACGTTCCGCTAGAACCTTAATTGAAAAAGCTAGAAAAACTGTTTCTACACAATTTAAAGCTTCGCCCTCAGAAATTTATTTTACTTCATGCGGTACGGAATCTGATAACATGGTTTTGATCTCAGCTGTAAGAGATTTGAGAGTAAAAAGAATAATAACATCAAAAATTGAACACAAGGCAGTTTTGAATGTTGTTAAATATTTAACTGAAACAGAATCAATTGAGATTAAGTATGTTGATGTTTTAAATAATGGGTTAATAGATTATAATCATTTAGAAATCCTTCTTAAAGAAAGTAGCCATAAAACTTTGGTTTCTTTGATGCATATCAATAACGAAATTGGGTCAAAGTTAGATCTAATTAGAGTTGGAAAAATGTGCGAAGACAATAATGCTCTTTTTCATTCAGATACAGTTCAATCTATAGGTAAATATGATTTTGATTTATCAAAACTTAACATTGATTTCATTGTTGGATCTGCACATAAATTTCATGGTCCCAAGGGAATTGGATTTGTTTACATCAATAAGAATCTTAAACTAAATCCTTTTGTTATTGGTGGAAATCAAGAAAGAGGTATGAGGGCAGGAACAGAATCAGTTCACAATATATGTGGATTGGAAACTGCTTTTATTGAGTCTTACCAAAATATTATAACAAATAATAAGCATATTCAAAATTTAAAAACTGAATTCATTAATCAAATTAAAAAACTTATACCATCTATTAAATTTAATGGATCGTGTGAAAATAATTTATTGAGTTCACCATCTATAATTAATGTTTGTCTTCCAATTTCTAAAGAAAAATCAGTGTTATTAGAATTTAATTTAGATATGAAAGGTATAGCTTGTTCAAGAGGAAGCGCATGTCAATCGGGTAGTCAGTCAGGATCTCATGTTTTAAATTCGATATTAAGTAAAGAAGATTTAGACAAACCTTCCTTACGATTTTCATTTTCAAAATATAACAGTTCGGAAGAGGTTGTCCGTGTGGTCAGTGTTTTAAAAGATTTTGTCGAATCAAATTAATTTCTAAAAAAAGTGTAAGTTTTTTTTGATTCATTTCCTACCATATCTTCAACGGAAATTTCAATCTCATTTTTTGTATTATTTTCAAAGTAAGAATCAAATTCATAGAATAATTCATCTTTTTTATATTCGTATTCAAATAAAATCCACTTTCCATTAATTTTTACATTATATTTCTTTATTCCTGATTCATTGTCTTTTATCTTAAACTTTATAATCTTTTTTGTTGATATCCAGTCACCATTTTTAAAATTTAATGGTTTTATAGATGGTTTTATTGAATCATTTTTAATGTAATATGTTCCAAGTGATTTTGTTTTGACTGTAAATTTGTTGTTTTTATCCATCTTTACTGAAGCAAAAGATTCATCACCATCAAAATTTTTGTTCACAAGATAGTTACCTTTTTTCTGGTTCTTATTTAATAAACTAATTCTAATATTCTTAAATAACGGAACGTATGGATTTATAATTTTTATTGTATCATTATTGGATTCAATTAATAGTTCTACATCCTTTAGAAAAGAATTTTTAGAAATTTGAATTGATGATTCACCATAATCAAAGTTGTAATCCATTTCATCTACTATTTTTGTATTGAAATCAGTTAATTTTTGCGATTGGTTTAATTTATTAATATTGTTTCCTTTTATTATTGGTATAATAACTTTAGTTGTATTTCTTTTCATATCAGAAATTTCAATTAAAAATTCTGATTCTTTATCATTAATTTCAATAAATCCATTGCCTTGGCTTGTGTATATACTCAAATCATTTCCTTTGTCTTTGAATAACTTAATTATCCTTCTCTTATTTTTGACATAAAACATATAATCAATCAATGTTTTTATTTTTATTGACTCTTGAAAATAAAAGGAATCAAAGTTAAAATCTATACTTTTTTTGTTATTATAAAAACTAGAAAACCTGTAAATTCCATTTTTGTTTGGAGCTAAATCTTGCCTATCAAATCCGGTAATTCCAAATCCTACTCTACCATTCAAACTTATTTTCTCACTTACATACAATGAGTCATTGATTTTTTTTATGTTTAATTTCAATGGAACTGTAGGATTTTTTAAACTATCAATTTGGTACAGATAAACCGAATTTATAGTTGGATGTCTTGAATCGTTTATTTTAAAATTAAAAAGTTTAGGATTTAATGCTTTTTGGTCCTTAGTTCTCCTAGTTTCAAAATGTAAGTGAGGCCCAAAAGATGATCCGGTATTACCTGACTTTCCAATATCTTCATTTTTTCTAACTGGGAGTATGTTTTTTTTTAAGTAGTGATCAATTTGAAATGTTTTTTTTTCATATTGAATTTTTTTAATGTAGTTTTCAATTTCCTCGCTAAAATTTTTTAGATGAGCATATACGCTAGTGTATCCATTAGGATGATCTATATAGAGTGCTTTTCCAAAGCCACCGTGCTTGATACTTATTCTACTTATATACCCATCTGCAGCGCTGTAAACAGTTAACCCTTCTTTAAATTTAGTTTTAAAGTCAAGTCCAGAGTGAAAATGACTACCTCTTAATTCTCCAAAATTTCCATTCAAAATAAGTTCAATATCAAGTGGGTTAGAAAAATAATCTTGTGGATAATTGTTTTGAGAGTATAAATTTTGAACGACCAATAAAATCAGAAAAAGCATCCTTTTCATTGTTTTAAAAATACTATTTATTATGAAAAATTTAACACGTTCAATGATATTCTTTTAACTCTAAGATTTGTTTAAGACTGTTAGTAATCTTAAATTTGAGAAAGATAGTATTGTTTAATGTCAAATTCAATCGAAAATATTGTTCTATTAGAGTCAAATATTGAGAGTTTAAAATCTTTAATAACTAATCTAAAGAATGAAAATTTTAAATACAATAAAGAAATTAAATCAATGGAAGAGACATTAGTTAAGCAAAAAAATGAGTTGAAGCAATGGAAGGAGAAATACAATTCATTGAAAATTGCAAATACTTTCTTAGGTAGTAATGATAAATCATTAACTAAGCTGAAGATTAACAATCTTATTAAAGAGTTGGATAAATGTATATTAAGTTTAAGTTCATAAATCTATTGAATGCAAAAAATAAAACTAACAATAGCCAATAGGGTATATCCATTAAATGTTCCAGTTGAACAGGAGGAAGGTTTGCGTTTAGCATCAAAAAAAATAGATATTATGATTAAACATTTTGAAGAAAATTACGCCGTAAAGGACAAACAGGATGTTCTTGCTATGTGTGCTCTTCAACTTGCAACTCAAACAGAACAAGAAACTATTTCTGAAGCTAAAACTAATGAAGAGATTAATAAAAAACTTGAGAAGATAAATCAATCAATCAAAGAGATTATTAATTCATAGTACGTTCATTAAAATAATATATTACTGCCTACATCAATTTTTTTGATAAACTCAACGCGAATTTTTTTATAAAGAGTGAGTCTTTTCTGCTAAAGCATGCCTTAAATAGGATTCTTGATCAGTTAGTTAGCTCTAAACTTGTTTATACAAGAGTTTATACAAAACATTCATGATGTAGGCTTTTTTTTTAATTAATAATTAAATAGTTATGGAATTTTTTACAAATAATTGGTTTTTATTAATAGGTTTAGGTCTAATACTTGGTTTTGTAATTTCTAAATTTTTAGAAAAATCATCAATTAATAAATCTATAGATAATGCTAGAAAAGAAGCTGATAATATTTTAAAATCAGCTGCAGTTGAAGGAGAAAACATAAAAAAAGATAAGATTTTTCAAGCAAAAGAAAAATTTTTAGAACTTAAATCCGAGCATGAAAAGTACATACTTAATAAGGAAAAAGGTTTGACCGAAACCCAAAAAAGAATAAAAGACAAGGAGTCTCAAGTCTCTAATGAACTTTCAAAAAACAAAAAATACAATCAAAGTCTTACTGATAAAATATCATCATTTGATAAAAAATTAGAACTTCTAGAAAAGAAAAATCAACAGGCTGAAAAACTTCATAAAGAACAAGTTGAGAAGCTGGAAAAGCTTTCTGGAATGTCTGCTGACGAGGCAAAAAAAGAATTGGTACAATCATTAAAAGAACAAGCCAAAACAGAAGCTTTAGAATTGACTCAAAATATTATAGAAGATGCCAAGCTTTCTGCTAGACAAGAAGCAAAGAAAATTGTAATTAGTACCATTCAAAGAGTTGGAACTGAAGAAGCAATTGATAATTGTGTTTCGGTATTCAACATTGAATCTGATGATGTAAAAGGGAGGATTATAGGAAGAGAAGGACGAAACATTAGAGCAATTGAATCTGCTACTGGAGTTGAAATAATTGTTGATGATACACCTGAGGCGATAATTCTATCATGTTTTGATTCAGTCAGAAGAGAGGTTGCAAGACTTTCATTACACAAATTAGTAACTGATGGTAGAATTCATCCAGCCAGAATTGAAGAAGTTGTTAAGAAGACACAAAAAGAAATTGAAAATGAGATTGTTGAAGTGGGTAAAAGAACTGTAATTGATTTAGGTATACATGGCTTAAATCCCAATTTAATAAAAGCAGTTGGTAGAATGAAATATAGATCATCGTATGGACAAAACTTGTTGCAACACTCTAGAGAAGTTGCAAAATTATGTGGAATCATGTCGTCTGAACTAGGATTAAATTCTAAAATTGCAAAAAGAGCAGGTTTACTGCATGATATAGGAAAAGTTCCAGAGGAGGAAACTGAAACTCCACATGCACTTCTAGGAATGCAATGGGCTGAAAAATATGGTGAAAAACCTGATGTTTGTAATGCGATTGGGGCTCATCATGATGAAATAGAAATGAACAATTTAATATCTCCAATTGTTCAAGTATGTGATGCTATCTCAGGAGCAAGACCTGGTGCAAGAAGACAAGTGCTAGATAGCTATATTCAACGACTTAAAGAGATGGAAGATATAGCATATTCTTTTAAGGGAGTAAACAAAGCGTTTGCAATTCAAGCAGGACGTGAATTAAGAGTGATGGTTGAGAGTGAGAAAATTTCTGATGATCATGCTGCAAAGTTATCTTTTGAAATTTCTCAAAAAATTCAAACTGATATGACTTATCCAGGACAAGTTAAAGTCACTGTTATTAGAGAAACAAGAGCGGTAAACATAGCATCTTAAAATTAATCTATGATTAAAAAATTTTTCTTTCTTTTTTTAATTATTGCTGGTTGCTCAGAAAACATAAATAACCAAAAACCTAACATATTATTTATTATGTCCGATGATCATGCCTATCAAGCTATAAGTGCTTATGATCAAAGGTTAATTAAAACTCCAAACATTGATAGAATTGCTAAGGAAGGAATGCTTTTTACTAATGCATCTGTTACAAACTCAATTTGTGCACCCTCAAGAGCAGTTATTTTAACTGGCAAACATAGTCACATTAATGGCAAAATTGATAATGGTAAGCCTTTTGACACTACTCAAGTTACTTTCCCACAATTATTTCAAAAAGCTGGATATCAAACAGCCATGTTTGGTAAATTGCATTTTGGTAATAATCCTAAGGGAGTTGATGATTTTTTGATTCTTCCTGGTCAAGGAAGTTACATAAATCCAAGATTTATTGGAAGGGATAATGACACAATAATTACAGGGTATGTTACTGATATAATTACTGATGTAACCTTAAATTGGCTAGATAAAAAAAGAGATAAATCAAAGCCATTTATGATGATGTATCTTCACAAAGCTCCTCATCGTCCGTGGTGGCCAAGTCCAGAAAAATTTGCTGAATTTTATAACAAAAAATTTCCTGAACCTGAAACTTTATTTGATAATTACAACGGAAGGGGAATAGCTGCAAAGACCGCAGAAATGAATATTTTAACTCATATGCAATATATGCATGACAGTAAAATCAGACCTAGTACATTAGAAAGTATGGAAAAAGTTGAACCTGAGATTAAGTACATAAGAGGAGAGTCAGTTGTAAGACCTGGTCCGAATGGTTTTATGGGCCCATTTAATCGCGCCAACGATGACCAGAAAAGAAAATATAATGTGACTTTAGATAAAATTAATGCTGATTTTAAAAATAATTGGCCTCTAATGAACGACAAAGAAAAGATGAGTTGGAAATTTCAAAGGTATATGCAAGATTATCTCGCAACAATTTCCTCTGTGGATGATAATGTAGGAAGAGTTTTGAACTATTTAGATGAAAATAAATTAAGTAAAAATACAATTGTAGTTTATACATCAGATCAAGGTTTTTATTTAGGAGAACATGGATGGTTTGATAAAAGATTTATTTATGATGAATCGTTTAAAACACCACTTTTGGTAAGATGGCCAAATCAAATAAAGCCAGGTACAACGTCTGATGAAATGGTTCAGAATTTGGATTTTGCTCAAACTTTTTTAGAAGCAGCTATGATTGACATCCCCTCTGACATGCAAGGGGAAAGTTTAATTCCTATTTTTAAAGGTCAAAATGATCAATGGGATAGAGAATCTGTTTATTATCATTATTATGAATATCCATCAGTTCATATGGTAAAAAGACACTATGGGATTGTAAATAAAAAATATAAATTAGTGCATTTCTATTATGATGTTGATGAGTGGGAGTTGTATGACAGAGAGAATGATCCTAATGAAATGAAAAATGTATACAACGATCCAAACTATATAGATATTGTTGAGAGTCTCACCGATGAATTGTATGAGTTAAGAAAAAAGTATAAAGATTCCAAAGAGTTAGATCAAAAGTTTCTAACTAACTAACTAACTTGTTGAATTCCAAGGTTTTTAATGAAACTGCCCATAGATTCCATAAATTCATTAAAAATAACGTCATCATCGTAAACCTTTCTTACGCTCCTTACTCCTTCAAAAGCGCAAATTAGAGAAATTGCTGTAGAAGAGCTGTTTACTTTGCTGTTAATTTCTCCTCTGTATTTACCTATGTCAATTGTTTTTATTAATGCCTCTCTCCACTCTTCAATTAAAGTCTTAAGAATAATTCTAAAATCTTCTTCACTGTATCCTATTTCACCAATAAGATTATTGGCTGGGCAACCAAGTGCTTTTTCTCTTTCAGAGTAATTTTTGATTCGGTTTGTAAATACATCAAGAAGAAGCTCAGGAACGTTATTATTAATATCACTAAGTGGAACAATAAACCCTTCTTTAATTCTTTTTCTAATAATGACCTCTATGACTTTTTTACCAATTTCATGCTTATTTTTAAAATGATGGTAAAAAGCTCCCTTGGAAAGGGATGTTTTTTTCATGATATCAGGTATGCTAGTGGCATTATAACCCTTTTCGTAAAATAAATCAAATGATTTATTTATAATTAATTCCTGTGTTTCTCTTGATTTTACTTCTTGTTTCACTTTATTGAAAAATTAAAGTAAATTTATTTTTTATAATAAAAATAGTTCGATTATGCTAAATTAACAATTTTTAATCCGAAAAAATATTTTTTTGTTAATTATTTAGCTCTAAATCAGTAACTTATTAATAAATATATAAATATTATAACAAATAAACATACTATTTAGTATGTATTTTTATAAATCTTATTTAAAATAATTTAATAATTAAAAACATAACATTAAGTTCTTAGAATATAGCTAAATAATTTTTTATATTTAGTGAGAACTTAATTAAAAACAATAATCTAAAAAAATTTAATAAATTTTATTATGAATGCACAAAAAAACATCCTAAAAGTTAGAGCTCACGATGCTATAGTAGGATTACTTTATTTAATCAGTGTTGGACTAACTCTTTACACATCTAACTTAGACTTTTTATGGATTGCTGTTGGAGTTGGAGGGCTTCAAATAATAAGCCCAATAACTAAGTTTTGTCCGGTATATTTTATTTTAAATAAATTAATGCCTGAAACTGATCCTATGCAAAATGGTAAATAAATATGGCAACTAGATTACTGTTTTTTACCGCCATTTTTTTTTTATCATTTAATGCTCATTCACAGTCTAAAATTTCCGAAAAGGATTCTTTAGAAATAATGAGTGTTATGACTTTTCAAGAAAACGCTTGGAACAAAGCTGATGTGAATTCTTTTATGATGGGTTATCACAATTCAGATGAGTTAGTTTTCTCTGGAAAAAACGGACCTACATATGGATGGAATAACATAAAACAGAGATATCTTAATTCTTATCCTAATGCTGAAATTATGGGTAAGTTGTCCTTTGATGTTAAAAAAATAAGGTTAGTCTCAGAAAATTCTGCTTATTTAATAGGAGAGTATTATTTGAAAAGGAACTCTAGTGACAGCTATGGTCATTTCACACTTCTTTGGAAAAAAATTAATAATAAATGGTTTATAATTAGCGATCATACAACCGCGGCTGATTAATATTAAAATGAGCATAATAAAACAATCTGGTTTTTTATTTACAAATTTTAAATCCAAATCTCAAACACCTTTTGAGAAATTATTCGAAATTTTTAAAGAACTTATTACTTACACATCCGGAGATTTTGATGAAGCCATAAATTGGTTAAGAGAGCTGGATAAAGAATATGTCTTGACTACAGATGATTATACTATGGATGATTTTATCGAAGATCTATTTAATAAAGGTTTTATAAAAAAAGAATTTATTAGCGATAAAAATGGAGAAGGGGTTAGTTTAACAGCTAAAACTGAAATGCTTTTAAGGCAACATGCATTAAAGCAAATTTTTGGGAAAATGAAAAGAGCAGGCAATGGAAATCATAATACAAAATATACAGGGTTAGGTGAGAGTGATTCAGGTGATTTAAAAAAATATGAATTTGGAGATTCAATCGAAAAAATTGCCATTACTGAGAGTATTAAAAATGCACACATTAAGGGAGGTTTGGATGATTTTAGTCTTTCTAAAGATGACCTAGTAATTAATGACCAGTTTCATCAGGCACAAATGAGTACAGTTTTAATGATTGATATAAGTCATAGTATGATTCTTTATGGTGAGGACAGGATAACACCAGCTAAAAAAGTTGCTATGGCTCTATCAGAATTCATTACAACCCGATATCCTAAAGATAAGTTAGATATTATAGTTTTTGGAAACGATGCCAGACCAATATCGATTAAAGAACTTCCCTACCTTAACGTTGGTCCGTTTCACACTAACACTGTGGCTGGATTAGAGTTGGCGATGGATATACTAAGAAGAAATAGAAATTCAAATAAACAAATTTTTATGATAACGGATGGAAAACCAAGCTGTTTGAAATTAAAAGACGGTTCATATTATAAGAATAGTAATGGTTTGGACTCTTACATTGTAGATAAGTGTTATAATATGGCCCAACAGGCAAGAAGATTAAATATTCCTATTACAACTTTTATGATAGCACAGGACCCCTATCTTAAAAGATTTGTACAAGAATTTACACAGGCTAATAAAGGTAAAGCTTTTTACACTGGACTTAAAGGGCTAGGGGAGATGATATTTGAGGACTATGAAACAAATAGAAAAAAAAGATTATAAATATGCATAGTGAAATAAACACACTAAAGGATTTAAAAGATTCAGGATACGTTTCCTTGGATATTAAAGATGAGATGATAAAAAATCTAAAAAACAATCTTTCAAATGGTGTATCAACATTTGAGGGAATTTATGGATATGATGATTCTGTGATTCCTGACTTAGAAAGGGCTATTTTATCTAAACACAATATTAATTTATTAGGTTTAAGAGGTCAAGCAAAGACAAGGTTGGCTAGACAGTTAACCAATCTATTAGACGAATGGATTCCAATAGTTAAAGGATCTGAAATTAATGATGATCCATTCAATCCCATATCTCATTTTGCCAAAAATAAAATTTTAGAATTGGGAGATGCAACACCCATTGATTGGGTCAGTAGAAATGATAGATTTTTTGAAAAATTAGCTACACCTGATGTTACAGTTGCAGATTTAATTGGAGACATTGATCCAATAAAAGCAGCAACTTTAAAACTATCATACTCTGACCCAAGTGTGATACACTTTGGCATGATTCCAAGAGCAAACAGATGTATTTTTGTTTTAAATGAACTTCCGGATTTGCAAGCAAGAATTCAAGTATCATTATTCTCAATTCTTCAAGAAAAAGAAATTCAAATTAGAGGTTTTAAGATGAGGTTACCAATTGAATTACAATTTCTATTTACAGCAAATCCAGAAGATTACACTAACAGAGGAAGCATTGTGACGCCTTTAAAAGATAGAATAGGCTCTCAAATAATGACTCATTACCCAAAAACTATAGAAATTGCTAAATTAATTACAGAGCAAGAGTTCTCCAATACAAACATAGATGGAATATATGTGCCTGACCTAGCTAAAGATTTAATTGAACAAATAAGTTTTGAGGCCAGAGAGAGTGTATATGTAGATTCTAAGAGTGGTGTAAGTGCTAGATTATCTATTTCTGCATTTGAAAATTTAATTAGCTCAGCTAAAAGAAGAATGTTAATAAATGGAGAATCTAAAACTAGTGTTAGAATGACTGATTTTAATGCGGTTATCTCAGCAATTAATGGAAAAATTGAATTAGTTTATGAGGGTGAGCAAGAGGGAGCAGTAGAAATATCAAGGTTGTTAATTTTGGAGTCAGTCAAAACTTTCTTTAACAATTTTTTCCCAAAAATCAAGAAGTTAAGCAAACCTGATGAGTTTGATCCATATACTGATATTGTAGATTGGTTTAAGGATAAAGAGCTGTTTATTGATGAAAACTTGGACAATAAAGCTTATAGCGACACCTTTAAAACAATTAAAATTTTAAAACTATTTATAAAGAAACATATTCCAAATATTGATAAGGTGAATGAAAATTTTATGTGTGAGTTTTTACTTTGGGGTTTATCCTCTTATAAAAAAGTTAACCTTACCAGAACGTCAAGAGGCTTATCTTTCAGCGATTCGTTTTCGGATTATATAAACGGCTTATAATAATTATACCTATTTTTGTCTTGAAATTTAAATATTTAGTATGAATTCATTTAAAGCAAACATTATTAATTCAATTATTTTAATTGCAGTTGGATTATGGGGTTATTTAGAAAGCTCATCAGGAACTGCAATCATTCCTGTACTTTTTGGATGGGTTTTGTTATTTTGTAGCCCTGGTGTAAAAAAAGAAAACAAAGTTGTAGCTCATATAGCGGTTTTAGTAACCCTAATATGTCTGCTTGGTTTATTTATGCCTCTTAATGGCGCAATAGAAAGGGGAGAAAATATAGGAGTTGCAAGAGTTTCAGTTATGATTGCTTCATCAGTATTTGCTATGATTTTCTTTGTTAAGAGCTTTATTGCAAATAGAAAAAAATCATAATCTTCCAGATTTATTTTATAAAAACCCTCTACTTTGAGGGTTTTTTTATTTTGGCAATCACGAATGTATGAGGAAATGTAATAGCTGCTAAAAATGAAAAGAAAATACTTAATAATTGGGATTGATTTTCATAGAAGAAATAATACGTAAATACTAATCCAAACAATGAAAGAATCCAGTAGAAGGAAGCTTTTTTAAAATATTTTATAATATTATCTCTCTTCGTTTTTCCATATAAAAAATTTGTTTGTTCGATTATTGATGGAAGACTATGCCAAATCACAAAATAAATTCCAAATGACCATATTAAACTTGAAAAGTTTAAAGTAACTACAAAAAGTATTGTTAGTAAAACTTGTACTAATAATTGATCTTTGAGTGATTTAAAAAAAAATAAACTTTGAAATATTGTTAGAAAAGACGATGCTATTAAAAGAATGTAATAAAAATTGTAATTCAGTTTAATAGAAGTTATGTCAAAAATTATTTCATTAACCTGGTTTGAGTTAAAATAAAATATTAATGAAAATATTGTTAAGCCATAGCTGAAATATAAAAATTTAATTGAGTTAACTTCTTTTTTATTAAATAATGTCAGTTGATGTTCACCAAAATGGTAGGAGCTAAGAAAAACAAATGTTAATAAAGCAAGAGCAGGAAAGCTGTAAAAAAAGATAAAAAACCCTAAAACCATTAATAAGTAATATATAAACTGGACTTTTAAATTTTTTTTTGTAGATACTTTATCGATTAAAAATAGGTCATTTGCTCCATGAATGATTCCAAATGTTAAAATGCCTGAAAATGCCAAAATATTAAGAATTAACTCAGGAATTACTAAAGAAAGAATAATGCAAAAAATTGTACTTAAAATTATTAACCTCGAATAAAAATTGTTTAAAAAGTATAAATTCATCAGTCTTTTTGGTCTATTATTGATACAAACATAGTAAATGTCAAAACTTTTTTTATATATTTGAGTTTAAACAAAATAATAAATTATAAATTATGGAATTATTTTTAAACACTTTTTATTTTTTTGGTGATGTACCAGCTGGAGACGATTTAGTTGGGATCACTTTTTGGATTGGAACAATGGCAATGATGGCAGCATCTGTCTTTTTCTTTCTAAATTTAAATGCAGTTGACTCAAAATGGAGATCTTCTATTTTAGTTTCTGGTTTAATTACATTTATCGCTGCCGTTCACTATATGTACATGAGAGATGCTCACGCTGCTGGTGATAGTACTACAATTTTTAGATATGTAGATTGGATTTTAACAGTACCATTAATGTGTGTTGAGTTCTATCTAATTCTTAAAGCTGCAGGTGCTACCACTGGTCATCTAAAAACTTTAGTATGGGCTTCTACTGTAATGCTTGTAACTGGTTATGTTGGTGAAGCTGGACTTGGTAATGCTGCCGTATGGGGTGGTTTATCTGGTGCTGCTTACTTCTACATTGTTTACCTTATCAAGTTTGGTGAACTTGCAAAGCTAGCGGAAAAAGCTGGTGGTGCAGTTCAGTCTGCTCATAACACTTTAGTTCTTTTTGTTCTTATAGGATGGGCAATCTATCCAATTGGATACATGATTGGAACTGGAGATGGTATGTGGTATGAATTCATGACAAGCATGGTTTCAGCTGAAAACATTGACTTTGTTTACAACGTTGGTGATTCAATTAACAAAATTGGATTTGGTTTAGTTGTATATAACCTAGCCGTTTCAAAATAATAATAATTCTTTATTATTAGTTAAAAAGCCGCTTTTAGCGGCTTTTTTTTATTGAACATATTTACAATACGATTCCAAATTATATTTATATTTAATATTGTGAAGTTAGATTACGATTATATAATTTGTGGAGGAGGGATTTCAGGTTTGTTGTTATGCGTCAAACTAACTCAGAATATAAAACTGTCAAATAAATCAGTTTTACTTATAGATCCAATTTTTCCAAAAACTGAAAATGACAGAACTTTATGTTTCTGGGATAGTAAGAATACAACTTGGGATGAAATTATAAAATGCAAGTGGGATAATGTCTTTTTTAAGAGTAATGATTTTAATAAAACTTTGGATTTAGGCTCTCTCAATTATAAGATGTTATCTAGCTCTGAATTTTATAATTATTCTAATTCCTTAATTAATACTAATGATTGTATTGAAGTATTAAATGCAGATGTTTTAAACTTCAATGATTATAAAACTCATTGTACTGTTGATACTTTAAATAATAGTTTTACGTGTTCAAAAGTTTTTAATAGCATAATGGACTGGGCACAGGTTAAAATAAATACCAAATATCCATTGCTAATACAACATTTTGAAGGTTGGGTAATTAAAACTGATAATGAATGTTTTAATCCTAATAAAGCAACATTTATGGATTTTTCTATTAAACAGAACGATTTAACACAGTTCATGTATATTCTTCCGTTTTCAAAAACCGAGGCATTGGTTGAATATACTTTATTTTCAAAAGACTTATTGGAACCTCAAAAATATGAAGATGCAATAAAAAAGTATTTGAACTCATCCAATATTTGTGATTATAAAGTCACATCAAAGGAATCCGGTAAAATACCTATGACTTGTTTCCCTTTTTTTAAAAACAACACAAAAAATATTTTAAATATTGGCTCGGCTGGAGGTTGGAGTAAACCAAGTACTGGATACACCTTTAAAAATATAGATAAGAATACTACTAGGATTGCTGATTATTTAAAAAGTGGCAAAAGTTTTAAAAATTTTATGACAAAAGATCGATTCTGGTTTTATGATTTGATTTTTTTAGATGTTTTATATAAAGAAAATGATCTTGGAAAAAAACTATTTACAGACATGTTTAAAAAAAATAATTCTAAAACTATTTTCAAATTTTTGGATAATAAATCCAATTTTATTGAAGAATTTAAAATAATGTTAAGTTTTCCAAAAAGTATTTTTATGACTGCAGTTTTAAAGCGTTTATTTAAAGGCCTATGAAAAAACTACTTACATTTTTATCAATTTTTATTATATCCTTTACCGTTTATCTTAGTTATAATGACTTAATTCCAAGTAATTCAAAAAAAATTGATGTTACCAGATTTTCAATTGATAACGCACTTGAGCATCTTAAAGTAATCTCAAAAAAACCTCACTACACTGGATCAGAATATCACACTAATGTTAGAGATTATATTTTAAATGAACTAAATAAAATGGGCCTTGAATCTGAAATTCAAGACCAAGTGGTTACAAGATTTTGTTGTGTTGGAACTAACACTTCAAATATTATAGGGACAATAAAAGGTTCTGGTAATGGAAAATCTCTTGTTTTACTTACTCATTATGATTCTAGACATCATGCTTCATATGGAGCAAGTGATGCTGGCTCTGGAGTTGTAACTATTTTAGAAGGTGTGAGAGCATTTTTATCCAAAAATACTATTCCAGTAAATGATATCCATCTTGTATTCACTGATGCAGAAGAAATTGGTTTACTAGGTGCTCAAGCTTTTGTAAAAAATCACAGGTTAGTAGATAATATTGGTTTAGTATTAAATTTTGAGGCAAGAGGAAGTGGTGGACCAAGTTATATGCTTGTAGAAACAAATGGAAAAAACGGAAATTTAATCTCTGAGTTTGTTAATGCTAAGCCAGGATACCCAGCAGCTAACTCGCTAATGTACAGTGTTTATAAAATGCTTCCCAATGATACAGATTTAACTGTTTTTAGAGAACAAGCTAATATTAACGGTTTCAATTTTGCTTTTATTGGAGATCATTTTGATTATCACACATCATTAGATTCTTATGAAAGACTAGACAGAAATACTCTAATGCATCAAGCAGATTATTTTATGTCTATGCTAAATCATTTTTCTAAAATTGATTTATCTAAACTAGATAGTGATAAAGATTTTGTTTACTTTAATTTTCCATTTCTAAAAATGGTATACTATCCATATTCTTGGATTTATCCACTTTTAATTTTTTCTATTATTTTATACTTATTTGTTGTGTATCTAGGAATAGGCATTAATAAACTTTCAATCCAAGGTATTTTAAATGGTTTGTTAGCTTTATTTGTATCTCTTTTTGTTTGTCTTTCTGTTACAGTAATTCTTTGGAATTTAATTAGTTATTTAAATCCAGACTATATTGATATTTTACATGGGTTTACATATAATGGTTACTATTACATTGCTGCTTTTATTTTTTTAAATCTTTTTTGTCTTCTATCAATATATTATCCTTTTTTTAAAAACAATTCTGGTCTTGATCTATCAGTTGCTCCTCTTGGGTTTTGGCTAATAGTCAATATTTTAATTTCTTTTTATTTAAAAGGAGCGGCATACTTTATAATTCCAGTATACTTTGTTTTGTTTTCGATTCTGTTGATTTATTTTCTAGATATTAAGAGTTATAAAAAAATGATTATTTGGACCGCTTTGAGTATGCCAGTAATTTACATTTTTGCTCCTCAATTAAAGATGTTTCCTGTTGGATTAGGTTTAGACAACTTATTTATAACCTCTTTATTTCTGATTCTAGTATTTGTTTTATTACTTCCAATTTTTTCAAATATTGAATTTAAAAGTCAAATAAAAAACTTTACGCTTTTAACGACTTTAACTTTTTTTGTTTTAGCATTTTTAAATAATGATTACGATTCAAACAACAAGAAACCTAATAGTATTCTTTATTATTCAGATTTAGACACAAAACAATCTTATTGGCTTTCACGTAACGAGAATCTTGATGAATTCACAAGTCAGTTTTTTAATGAAAATGAATCAATTAAAGAAGCTTCCTTTTTTTCATCCTCAAGTAAGTACGGAACCCCTCACAAGCAAAGTGCTTCAGCTGAATTTATAGAATTTAAAAGTTCAAAAATTCAAATTTTATCAGACACGATAATTGGAAATAAAAGAAGTCTAAAATTTAGAGTTAAGCCTGAACGAAAAATTAATAAAATAAATTTTACAACTGATGATCCTTTTGTTTTAAATTCGATGTCAGTTCAAGGAATCGAATTTGAAATTGATAAATCTGATTTTAAAATAGATCCAGGTCAATTTCTTACCTATTATTTCTCTTCTAGTGATAAAGATCTTACAATTGAACTTAATTTTGAAGAAAATTTATCACCTAGCTTTAATTTAATAGAAACTTCGTTTGATTTATTTGAAAGTGAAAAGTTTAATTTTAATCCCAGAAAAGATTATATGATGCCAATGCCTTTTGTTAACACTGACGCAATTGTCCTATCAAAAAAAATAGAGTTATGAGATTCAAATTGATACTCTTTTTTCTACTATTGATTTCTTGTAACGGGACTGAAGAGGATTTGGGAGAATGCTATGTTGCTCCCGAGCCTGATGGTACATGTATTGAAATTTATGAACCTGTATGTGCTTGTAATGATTTAGTTTACTCAAATTCTTGCTATGCTCAGAAGGCTGGTAATAGGCTATGGAAATCTACAAACCTTGAGAGTGGTGAAAAATGTAATTATTAAACTATGATTTGTATTAAAGCAGAAATACCAGTGGAAATTTGTCAAATAGACGATGAATTAAAAGCTATTTACCACTGTAAAGATACCGTATGTATTTGGGTGTTTAAATCTAGATTGGATAGAAATAAGTTTGTTGATGAAACTGTTGGAATGAAAAAAAAAGATAGAGAAGATCATTACAATAGTTTTTATAAATAAAAAACCTCACTATACTAAGTGAGGTTAATATGGTGGAGTCGGAGGGAATCGAACCCTCGTCCAAACAAGCGACAAAATAGCTTTCTACAGATTTAGTTTTCAATTAATTTTCGATAATATTCTGACTGAAAACTGCCCAAATATTACTTAGCTTTTTTAATTTTGAAATTCTATCAAAGCACTAGAATTTCTATGTTGACTTTAATGGTGTCTCATGATGAATCGCCGTCAACAAGGGCTGTTCTGAGACATCTCACTTTCCCGCCTGGCGGGACAAAGGCTTTAACTTACTATAATTCAGTTATTAAGCTGCAAGAGCGTATTTATTTTCGCCATTTAAGGTTTGGTATCATTATATTTACGAGCGATAATCCAGCGCTCGATCTGCTTACAATTTAATCGGACCTGCTGTCAAAACCAGTCGACCCCATTATTTTCAAAGAACAAAAATTTGAAATGCAAATATATATTAATTAGAATATTTAAAATTATATCCTATTACAATCCTTTTTTAATTTTAATTAGCTTAACTAAAATTTCTTCTAGATTACTTATATCTAGCATGTTGGCTCCATCACTTTTAGCGTTTTTTGGATCAAAGTGTGTTTCAATAAATATACCATCTGCACCACATGCTATTCCGGCCTTTGCAATGGTTTCAATCATTTCAGGTCTACCTCCAGTAACACCTGAGCTTTGATTAGGTTGTTGTAAAGAATGAGTTACGTCTAAAATAACTGGAGCAAATTGTTTCATAACAGGAATTCCTCTGAAATCAACAATTAAATCTTGATATCCAAACATGCTTCCTCTTTCAGTCAAAAAGACATTTTTATTACCAGAATCCTGAACCTTTTTTACAGCGTGAGTCATACTCTCTGGACTCATAAATTGACCTTTTTTCAAGTTGATGTGTTTGCCAGTTTTTGCTGCAGCGATTAGAAGATCAGTTTGTCTGACTAAAAATGCTGGAATTTGCAATACATCGACAAAATTGGCAGCTAATTCAGCATCTTTAATTTCATGTATATCTGTAACTGTAGGGATATTTAAATCTGTTCCAATTTTATTTAAAATTGAAAGTGCTTTTTCGTCTCCAATTCCAGTAAAACTATCTAATCTTGATCTATTAGCTTTTTTAAAACTTCCTTTAAAAATAAAGGGAATCTCTAGTTTTGATGTAATATCCAAAATTTTATTAGCAATTTTGAAAGCCATCTCTTCTCCTTCAATAGCACAAGGACCTGCCATAATGAAGAAATTGCCTGAATTAGAATGATTTATTTTTGGAATACTACTTATCATTAATGTTTATATTTTGTGCTAAATTAATCAATAAAATTAAGTTCATATTATTTGCAGGTTTTAATAGATATAAAAAACTTACATTTGCGCGAAATTGTTAATCATATGAGCTCAATAAAAAATATTGCCATCATAGCGCACGTTGATCACGGTAAAACAACTCTGGTTGATAAGATTTTACATCATTGCAAGTTGTTTCGAGACAACAAAGATGTTGGAGAGCTCATATTAGATAATAATGATCTTGAAAAAGAAAGAGGGATAACAATAGTTTCTAAAAATGTTTCAGTTAAGTATAAGGATACTAAAATTAATATTATAGACACTCCAGGTCACGCAGATTTTGGTGGTGAAGTTGAAAGAGTTTTAAATATGGCAGATGGAGTTCTTCTTTTAGTTGATGCGTTTGAAGGACCGATGCCTCAAACGCGATTTGTTTTACAGAAAGCATTAGAGCTTAAATTAAAGCCCCTAGTTGTGGTTAATAAAGTTGATAAAGAGAATTGTACACCAGACCAAGTTTATGAATCAGTATTCGATTTGATGTTTGAATTGGATGCAGAAGAATGGCAATTAGATTTTCCAGTAGTTTATGGTTCTGCAAAAAATAATTGGATGTCATTGGATTGGAAAAACCAAACAACCTCAATTGAGCCATTATTAGATGCTGTTGTTGAACATGTTCCAAGTCCAAAAGTTACAGAGGGGTCTACTCAATTACTTATTACTTCAATGGATTATTCATCTTTTACTGGAAGAGAAGCGATTGGTCGTCTTCAAAGGGGAGAATTAAATCAGGGTCAAAACGTTAGCTTGGTTAAAAGAGACGGTTCCGTTATAAAATCTAGAATTAAAGAACTAAATATTTTTGATGGTTTAGGGAAATTAAAAGTTGATTCAATTCAAGCAGGTGATATTTGTTCAATTGTAGGGTTAGACAATTTTGAAATAGGTGATACTATTGCTGATTTTGAAAATCCAGAGTCATTACCAACTATTAGTATTGATGAACCTACCATGAGTATGATGTTTACAATTAATGATTCTCCTTTTTTTGGTAAAGAAGGAAAATATGTTACATCAAGACACATAAAAGATAGGCTTGAAAAAGAATTAGAGAAAAATCTTGCAATGAGACTTGAGGATACTGGATCTGCTGATAAGTTTTTGGTATATGGTAGAGGTGTTTTACATTTATCTGTATTAATCGAGACAATGAGAAGAGAGGGATATGAACTTCAGATTGGTCAGCCACAGGTAATAATAAAAGAAATTGATGGAGTTAAATCAGAGCCAATTGAAGAACTTGTAATTGATATTCCTGAACATGTTTCTGGAAAAGCTATTGAATTAGTAGCTGTCAGAAAGGGTGAGATGCTAAGTATGGATAGTAAGGGGTCTAGAATGCTTTGTAAATTCATGATACCATCAAGAGGTATAATTGGATTAAGAAACATACTTATTACTGCATCAGCCGGTGAAGCTATTATGAATCACAGATTTATTGAATTTCAGCCGTTTAAGGGAGATATGCCAAAAAGAATTACTGGTTCTCTTATTTCAATGGAACAAGGAACAGCAATTCCATATTCTTTGGATAAATTACAAGATAGAGGAAAGTTTTTTATCAGTCCAGGCGACTCAATTTATACAGGACAGGTAATTGGTGAGAATACAAGGTCTGATGACATGGTAGTTAATGTTACTAAAACCAAGAAGCTTTCTAATGTTAGAGCGGCAGGTTCAGACGATAAAGTAAAGCTAGCTCCTCCTATTACTTTTGGACTAGAAGAGGCTTTGGAGTATATACAAAAAGATGAATATGTTGAAGTAACTCCACAAACAATACGTCTAAGAAAGATACTTTTAACAGAAAATGAAAGAAAAAGAAGTAGTTCTTTCTAGTTTTTTTTAGAAAGTTCAAAAAACCTATCTTTTTCAATTCTAATTGTTTTTGCTGGAAATTTTGAAATTATTTCATAGTCGTGAGTAGCAATTATAACAGTTGTGCCATTATTGTTTATCTCTTTAAATAGGTTCATTATTTCTAAACTGGTTGCTGGATCAAGATTTCCAGTTGGTTCATCAGCTAAAATAATTTTTGGATCATTTAGTAAAGCTCGTGAAATTGCAATTCGTTGCTGTTCTCCACCAGAAAGTTCGTTGGGATATTTATTTTCAACTCCCTCTAAATTTACTTTTTTTAAAACATTTTTAATGCGATCATTTATTTTTTGTTTACTCTTCCATTCTGTCGCTTTTAAAACAAATTCTAAATTTTCTTTTATAGTTTTATTTGGCAGGAGTTTAAAATCCTGAAAAACAATTCCTAATTGTCTTCTTAAAAAGGGTATGTTTTTTTGTTTTAATTTTAAAAGATTGATATCCAAAATTTTGGCATTTCCATCATTAACTGTTATGTCGCCATAAAGTATTTTTAATAGACTGCTTTTGCCAATCCCAGTTTTTCCAATTAGATAGATAAACTCTCCTTTATTTATTGATAAATTAACATCTTTTAAAACATCAATTCCGTTTTGATTAATCGTAACATTATTCAATAAAATAACTGAATTCATCTTTATTTATTGTTTTATGCCAAAATAATAAAAGTTTCACTTTTAAATATTATTTTTAATTTTATTATTTAATTGTATTATTTTTAAATAAACAACAATTATTATGTTATAATATGAAACCATTTTATTAAATTTTGATAACATATTTAAATAATTAATAGATATTTGCTTAAAATTTAATAAAATGTGTGGTATTGTATGTGCTCTTGATTTAAAACAATCTTCAAATGTTTTAAGATCTCAAGTATTGGAAATGTCTAAAAAGGTTAGACATAGGGGACCTGATTGGAACGGTATTCATTGTGGAGATAATGTTTTGTTGGCTCACGAAAGACTAGCCATTGTAGATCCTGCATCAGGAAATCAACCTATTTATTCTAAAGATAAAAGCTTAATTCTTGCTGCTAATGGCGAAATTTATAACCATCGTGAATTAAGACAGAAATTAAATTCTGAATACTCATTTCAAACAAATTCAGATTGTGAGATTATTTTAGCACTATATAATGAAAAAGGGCCTGATTTTATTGATGATCTTAATGGTATTTTTGGTTTTGTTTTGTATGATGAGAATAATGATGAATACTTGATAGCAAGAGATCACATGGGTATTATTCCTCTTTATATGGGTTGGGATAAACATGGTACATTTTATGTTTCCTCTGAATTAAAAGCTTTAGAGGGTATTTGCAATAAAATAGAAATTTTTCCTCCAGGTCATTTGTTACATAGTAAAAATGGAAAGTTAAAAAAATGGTATGTGCGTGACTGGATGAAATTTGATAATATTAAAGACAATCAAACAGATTTAGATGACCTTCAAAATGCATTAGAAAAGGCCGTTCACAGACAGCTCATGAGTGATGTTCCTTATGGTGTTTTACTCTCAGGTGGTTTAGATTCTTCAATTACTTCTGCCCTTGCAAAAAAATATTCAAAAAATAGAGTAGAGTCCAATGACTTAAAAGCGGCTTGGTATCCACAATTACATTCCTTTGCTGTTGGACTTAAAGGTTCTCCTGATTTAGAAGCTGCAAAAAAGGTTGCTGAACATATTGACTCCATTCATCATGAAATAACCTTTACAGTTCAAGAGGGGTTAGATGCAATTAAAGATGTTATATATCATTTGGAAACATACGACGTGACAACTGTAAGAGCTTCAACACCCATGTATTTAATGGCAAGAGTTATCAAGTCAATGGGTATTAAAATGGTATTATCTGGAGAAGGAGCTGATGAAATTTTTGGAGGATATTTATATTTTCACAAAGCCCCTAGTGCAGAAGAATTTCATAATGAAACAGTCAGAAAATTAGATAAGTTATATCAGTATGATTGTTTAAGAGCAAATAAGTCATTAGCAGCATGGGGAATTGAGGGTAGAGTACCTTTTTTAGATAAAGAGTTTATTGATGTAGCAATGCGTCTGAACCCGGAAGATAAAATGATTACTTCAGATAAAATGGAAAAATGGGTTTTAAGAAAAAGTTTCGAAAAATATCTCCCGGAATCAGTAGCATGGAGACAAAAAGAACAGTTTTCAGATGGAGTTGGTTACAATTGGATAGATAGTTTAAAAGATATGGTTGAAAGTGAAATTTCAGATCCTATGTTCAAAAATGCAAAATTTACTTTTCCTTTTCAAACTCCAATGTCCAAAGAAGAATATTTTTATAGGTCAATTTTTGAGGAGCATTTTCCCTCAGAAACCTCCGCAACAACAGTTCCATCGGTTCCATCTGTAGCATGTAGTACGCCTATTGCACTGGAGTGGGACAAAGCATTTAAGAATCTTAACGACCCCTCGGGACGTTCCGTTTCAAATATTCATAAAGACAGTTATTAAATACTTATTTATTTTATCATAAAATTGTTGATAACTTATGACCTATCTTCTCTGATAAAATACTGTTTTACCTTCTTAATTAGTTATATTTGTTTTAACCAAAATTTTATATAATTCAATTAAAATGAGCGAAGAAATTAATAAGAATCAGTATTCTGCTGACAGTATACAGGCTCTTGAGGGAATGGAGCATGTAAGAATGAGACCTTCAATGTACATTGGTGATGTTGGAATCCGTGGTTTACATCATCTTGTTTATGAGGTTGTCGATAATTCCATTGATGAAGCTATGGCTGGTCATTGTAACGAGATAAACGTTACAATTAATGAAGATAATTCAATTTCAGTTGATGATAACGGAAGAGGAATTCCAGTAGGAATTCATAAAAAAGAAGGGGTGTCAGCTCTTGAGGTTGTAATGACTAAAATTGGAGCTGGTGGAAAGTTTGATAAAGACTCATACAAGGTTTCAGGTGGGTTACATGGGGTTGGAGTTTCAGTTGTAAATGCTCTTTCTGATAATTTAACAGCAAAAGTTTTTAGAGAAGGAAAAATATGGATACAAGAGTACCAGAGAGGTAAAGCATCATATCCAGTTAAGACTGACGGTACAACTACTAAGACTGGAACAGAGGTAACATTTAAGCCAGATAAATCCATTTTTAAAGAGTCTCAGGTATACAGTTATGAAACCTTAGCTAATAGAATGAGAGAGCTTTCTTTTTTAAATAAAGGGATAACAATTTCTTTAACCGATAAAAGAACTAAGGTTGAAGGTGAGTTTGTTAAAGAAGTTTTCAAATCTGACGACGGATTAAAGGAATTCATTAGGTTTTTAGATGAAAATAGAGAACCATTGACTTCAGAGGTTATTTCTATGGAAGGTGAAAAGAATGGTATTCCGGTTGAAGTTGCCATGATATATAACACCTCATTTTCTGAAAACTTGCACTCTTATGTAAATAATATTAACACACATGAAGGAGGAACTCACCTTGCTGGTTTTAGAAGAGGACTAACCTCTACATTAAAAAAATATGCAGACTCCTCAGGGATGTTAGATAAGTTAAAATTTGATATAGCGGGAGATGATTTTCGTGAAGGTTTAACAGCAATTGTCTCTGTCAAAGTAGCTGAACCACAATTTGAGGGCCAGACAAAAACTAAATTAGGAAATAGGGAAGTTAATTCTGCTGTTTCTCAAGCAGTATCTGAAATGTTAGAAAATTATTTAGAGGAAAACCCTGTTGACGCTAAGACTATTGTTGAAAAAGTTATTCTTGCTGCTCAAGCTAGACATGCAGCAAGGAAAGCAAGAGAAATGGTTCAGCGAAAAACTGTTATGAGTGGTGGAGGTCTTCCTGGAAAATTGTCTGACTGTTCAGAACAAAATCCTGAGCTTTGTGAAGTCTTTTTAGTTGAGGGTGATTCAGCAGGAGGAACAGCTAAACAAGGTAGGGACAGGAATTTCCAAGCTATCTTACCACTTCGTGGTAAAATACTTAACGTTGAGAAAGCTATGCAACATAAAGTTTTTGAAAATCAAGAAATCATTAACATTTACACTGCATTAGGAGTAACCATAGGAACAGAGGATGATAGCAAAGCATTAAATTTAGAAAAATTAAGATACCACAAAATTGTTATTATGTGTGACGCTGATGTAGATGGTAGTCATATTGCAACACTTATATTAACGTTCTTTTTTAGATATATGAAAGAACTTATTGAAAATGGAAATATTTATATAGCAACTCCTCCTTTGTACTTAGTAAAAAAAGGTGCAAAAAAACAATATGCATGGAATGATGAGGAAAGAGATAAACTTTTAGATGATTTTGGACAAGGAGCATCAATACAACGTTACAAAGGATTAGGTGAAATGAATGCTGTGCAATTGTGGGACACTACAATGAATCCTGAGTTTAGAACCTTTAGAAAAGTAACAATAGACAATGCGGTTGAAGCAGACAGAGTCTTTTCAATGTTAATGGGTGATGAGGTTCCACCTAGAAGAGAGTTTATTGAAAAGAATGCTACATATGCAAACATAGATGTCTAATTAAATTAAAAAATAAATGAAAGTAACAATTGTTGGTGCTGGAAATGTTGGTTCAACATGTGCAGATGTGATTGCATCTCAATCAATAGCTAGTGAGGTCGTTCTACTTGATATTAAAGAAGGTTTTGCTGAAGGAAAAGCATTGGATATGATGCAAACTTCCACAACTTTAGGATTCGGAACTAAAATAGTTGGTACAACTAATGATTATTCTAAAACTTCTAACAGTGATGTTGTAGTAATAACTTCAGGAATACCCAGAAAACCTGGTATGACAAGAGAAGAATTAATTGGAATAAATGCAGGAATTGTCAAAACAGTTTCTGAAAATATTTTAACTCATTCACCTAACACGATTATAGTTGTTGTATCTAACCCGATGGATACTATGACCTACTTAACGTTAAAATCTACAGGATTACCTAAAAACAGAGTAATTGGTATGGGTGGAGCTTTGGATAGCTCAAGATTTAAAACTTATTTATCATTAGCTCTTAATAAACCAGCTAATGATATTCATGGAATGGTAATTGGTGGTCATGGAGATACTACAATGATTCCTTTAACAAGGTTATCTTCATACAATGGTCTACCAATATCTGAACTAATTTCTGAAGATGAGCTTCAAGATGTAGCTGGTAAAACTATGGTTGGAGGTGCAACTTTAACAAAATTACTAGGAACTTCAGCATGGTATGCACCAGGAGCGTCAGTAGCATTTTTAGTAAAATCTATTTTAAATGATGAAAAAAGAATAATTCCATGTTCTGTTTATTTGGATGGAGAGTATAGCCAAAAAGATATTTGTATTGGAGTTCCATGTATTATAGGTAAAAATGGATGTGAAGAGATAATCAAATTAGATTTAAATGATCAAGAAATGGTTAAATTTTCTGAAAGTGCCTCAGCCGTTAGAAATATGAATCTTGCTCTTTAAACAAGTTTAATGAAACTTAAACAATTTGATGTTACACTTAGAATTGTTTTATGATTAAGTAAATCCTATATTTGCTCGGTTTTTTATAAGAATTAAAATAAATATTATGCATAATAATGGTCTAATTAAATTTTTTGCTTTTTGTTTCACTTTAGTTAGTGTTTACCAAATTTCATTTACTTTTATTACCTCAAATATTGAGGATAAAGCAATACAATATTCTGCAAATTCAATTTCAGATTCAAAAGAAAATTATGCTGAACTCAGAGAAGAAAAGTATAATAGTTATTTAGATTCTATTTCCAATGAATCCATTTTAGGATTTACAACCTATAAAAGTGCAAAAGATAAAGAATTAAACAAAGGTTTAGACCTTAAAGGTGGTATTGATGTAACATTACAAGTTTCCGTTAAGGACATTTTAAAAGGATTGTCTGAATATTCTAAAGATCCAGTATTTAATAAAGCATTGGATGATGCTGATGAATTACAGAAGCAATCCGACGACACATATGTTGAGTCTTTTTTCGATGCATTTGATTTAATTAAAGGTGAATCTTCTCTTGCTTCACCTGATATTTTTGCAAACAGATCTCTTAGTGATGAGATAAATTTTGAAATGACTGATGCTGAGGTTAAACCAATTATTAGAAGAAAAATTGATGAATCTATTGTTTCTGCATTTGAAGTTTTAAGAAAAAGAATTGATAAGTTTGGAGTAACCCAACCAAATATTCAACGTTTGGGTAATTCTGGTAGAATCAGAGTTGAACTTCCGGGTGCAAAAGACGTAGCCAGAGTAAAAAACTTATTACAAAGTACAGCTCAATTAGAGTTTTGGTATACTGAAAAAAACGATCAATTTTTACCATTTCTTTCTCAAGCCAATGAGACATTAAAAAATATGCTAGAGGAAAATGATTCTGAAAATAATAATATTGAAACTTCTGAAATCGATGATTTATTAGCTGATGTTGAGGCTAATGATTCAATTTCAACTCAGAAAAATCCTTTGTTTGATTTTCTTGTTGGTACAGGATATCAAGGTGGGCCTGTAATTGCTCAATTTCTACAAAAGGATCAAAATAAAATTGAAGAGTATTTAAGTATTCCCGAGATTAGAAGACTTCTTCCATCTGAAAAAAGATATACTCGTTTTTTATTTGGTAAGCCTGATATAAACACAAATGTAGTTGAATTGTATGCAATACAATCAAACAGAGATAATAAACCACCCTTAGGAGGTAGTGTTGTAGTTGATGCTAGTCAGTCTTATGATCAAGTTGGTGCTCCTGCTGTTTCAATGCAGATGAATGGAAAGGGAGCTCGAAAGTGGGAAGAAATGACAGGAAAAGCTTTCAATGATAAAAGTAATATTGCTATTGTTTTAGATGATATCGTTTATTCTGCTCCAGGTGTCTCAAGAGGAGCAATTTCTGGTGGTAGATCCGAAATTTCTGGACAATTTACTCTTAATGAAGCTATAGATTTAGCTAATGTTTTGAGAGCTGGTAAATTACCTGCATCTGCTGAAATTATTGAATCTGAAGTTGTGGGGCCATCTCTTGGAAAAGAAAATATTGAGAAAGGAATAAACTCTTTTATTATAGCTTTAATTCTTGTTTTAATTTGGATGATTTTTTACTACGGTAGAGCTGGTATATATGCCGATGTTGCTTTGGTTTTAAATTTAGTTTTAATATTTGGAATTTTAGCTGGTCTTGGAGCTGTTTTAACCTTACCTGGAATAGCGGGTATTGTACTTACTATAGGTATGTCAGTCGACGCAAATGTTCTTATTTTTGAAAGAATTAGAGAAGAATTAAATCGTGGAAAGGGACTAAAACAATCAGTTGTTGATGGTTTCAGTAATGCATTATCATCAATTTTGGATGCAAATATTACAACTGGGCTTACTGCTTTAATCCTTTTTGTATTTGGATCTGGTCCAATTAAAGGTTTTGCGACTACTTTATTAATAGGTATTGCCACTTCATTATTTACTGCAATATTTATAACCAGAATGTTAGTTGATAGCAGATTATCTAAATCTAAAATTTTAAATTTTTCGACTCCAATTACTAAGTCTTTGTTTACTAATATGTCAATTACTTTTCTACAAAAAAGAAAAGTAGCTTACATAATTTCAAGTATAGTCCTTTTTATAAGTATATTTTCTCTTTCTACAAATGGTTTAAATCAGGGTGTTGACTTTGTTGGAGGTAGAACTTATACAGTAAGGTTCGATAACGATGTTAATCAAACTGAAATACAAGCATCTCTTGTTGAAGTTTTGGGTAATGCTGAAGCAAAAACTTTTGGTTCAGATAATCAATTGAAAATTACCACAAATTATAAGGTTGATGTTGAAGGTACTCAGGTTGATGATGAAATTCAATCAAAAATGTTTGAAGCTTTAAGTAGTGTTCTTCCATCAACTCTTACATATGATGATTTTGTTAATGGCTCTGATGATAAATCAGTTGGTATCATGGGATCCTCTAAAGTGGGTCCTACTATAGCCGACGATATAAAAAAGAATTCCTTTTTAGCAATTTTTGGCTCTTTAGCTGTTGTTTTCCTCTACATCTTACTAAGATTTAGAGATTGGCAATACTCATTAGGAGCAGTTACTGCAGTTTTTCATGATGTTTTAGTAGTACTTGGGATTTTTTCACTAACCTATTCTTTTATGCCATTTAACATGGAGATTAATCAGGCTTTCATTGCAGCTGTATTGACTGTAATTGGATACTCGCTTAACGATACCGTTGTTGTTTTTGATAGAATAAGGGAGTTCAGGTTAATTAATAAATCTTGGGAATTTACAAGAACTGTTAATGGAGCTTTAAATAGCACTTTAAGTAGAACATTAAATACTTCATTCACAACTTTAGTTGTATTACTATCAATTTTCCTTTTTGGAGGAGAATCTATTAGAGGGTTTATGTTTGCACTAATTATTGGAGTTATTGTAGGAACATATTCCTCAGTTTTTATTGCAACTCCTGTGATGTTTGATACTTTAAGAAAGAGCTTAAAAAAAACTAACTAATATTATTAGTTCCTTTTTTTGAATATATCATCAAGGTAATTCCGATAATTACAAAAGGAATACTTAGCCATTGCCCGGTTGATAAAATACCTAAACTTTCTTCAAAACCACCTTGACTTTCTTTAACATTTTCAACAAGAATCCTTATTGAAAACAAACAAGTTAGAAATAAACCGAAAATGAATCCTTTACTTTTTTTCAAATCAGTTTTCCAATAAATATTCCACAAAATAATAAATAAAATAAGGTATCCAAAAGCTTCGTAAAGTTGAGCTGGATGCCTAGGAAAAATTTCACCATTATTTTTGAATACTACACCAAAATTTGAATTCGTGTAATTACCAACAATTTCAGAATTGAAAAAATTTCCAATTCTTACAAACATTCCACCAATTGAAATTGGAATAACAATTCTATCAAAAATCCACAGTACAGAATCGTACTTAAATTTATATTTATATATAAACATGGCAGTTATAATACCGATTGTAGCCCCGTGACTAGCTAATCCTCTGTAACCAGAAAATTTATATCCGTCAATTAATCCAAATAACATTGAACTGTTAGCATCATTTTTAATAGGAAGTATGATTTCAATTAGATTGTTTTGAAAATAGTCCCAATTGTAAAAAAACACTTCTCCTAACCTTGCGCCAATCAATGTTCCAAATACAACATAAATGAATAATGGTTCAACAAGAGAGATTGGTTTGTTATCGTTTTTATATATTTTTTGAACTATATAATAACCAAGCGAAAAAGCTATTATAAACATAACACTATACCAATATATAGTTATGGGGCCAAGATTTAAAAAAACCTCATTTGGAGCCCAGTCAATTTTAAATGAAAACATAAAATTCTTTTTAGTTACTGCTAAGGTACGGGATCGTAACCATTTCCTCCCCAAGGATTACACTTTATTATTCTTTTTATACTTATAAATGATCCTTTTATAAGTCCATGTTTAACTAACGATTGTTTTGCATACTCGGAACAAGTAGGAGTATATCTACAAGTTGATGGTAGTAAAGGAGATATAAAATTTTGATAAAATTTAATTATAGCCAAAAAAGGAAATATAATTACTTTTTTCATTTCATAATTTCAAAAGATGAGCTACTTCCATCATCATTTAATTTTATACCTAAATTTAACAGTTCGTTCCTAATTTCGTCTGAAAGTTTGAAATTTTTTTCATTCCTAGCATTAGATCTAATCTTAATCAAAAGCTCAATTAATTCTTTTTGAGAGTTATGATCTGTTTTTTCATCAAGTTGTTGACTAAAACCTAAAATATCAAATAGCATAAACTTAAAAGTTGTTGAAATTTTATTTTTATCAGAACTGTTTAGGTTTTTAGACCCAATATTAACGCCATTTAAAAACTTTACACAATCAAATAGTTCTGCAATAAGCATGGGAGTATTGAAATCATCATTTAGTTTCTCGTAACAATTCGTAATCCAGTTGTCAACATTAAAATCAGATTTATTTTCATTTGATTTTAATGTTTCTATTAAATTAAAAACTGATATAAGTTTTTTAAATCCTTTTTCGCTTGCCAATAAAGCTTTGTCACTAAGATCTAAAATACTTCTGTAGTGTGCTTGGTATATGAAAAATTTTACTGTATTCGGATCAAATTTTTTACTCAAAATTTTATTTTGACCATCAAAAATTTGAAACGGCAGTATAAAATTGTCCACTGATTTAGACATTTTTTTACCATTTAGAGTGAGCATATTAGTATGCATCCAATATTTAGCGGGATTACATCCGTCAATTGCCTCTGATTGTGCGATTTCACAATCGTGATGAGGAAATTTTAAATCAATACCACCTCCGTGAATGTCAAAAGATTCTCCAAGATATTTTTTACTCATCGAAGTACATTCTAAATGCCAGCCAGGAAATCCTTTTCCCCAAGGTGAATCCCAGTTCATTATATGATTTTTTTCAGCTTTTTTCCACAGAGCAAAATCTTGAGGATTTTTTTTATCAGAACTTCCGTCAAGATCTCTTGACTGATTCATCATTTCTTCAATTTTTCTTCCGCTTAATTTTCCATATTTTTTTGATTTATTGAACTCGCTTATATCAAAATAGACTGAACCATTTTTTTCATAGGCATAACCAGATGATATAATTTTTTTAATACTTTCAATTTGTTCAATAATATGTCCTGAAGCAGTTGGTTCTATATTTGGTGGTATAGTATTGAACTTATTCATTATTTGATGAAAATCTATGGTATATTTTTGAACAACTTCCATAGGTTCTAGTTTTTCAAGCCTTGCTTTTTTTGATATTTTGTCCTCGCCAGTATCATCTTCATTTTCTAAATGACCGACATCTGTCAAATTCCTTACATATCTAACTTTGAAGCCTAAATGAGTAAGGTATCTAAAAATTAAGTCGAAAGAAATAAAAGTTCTACAATTTCCTAAATGAGCATTACTGTATACAGTGGGCCCACATACATACATTCCAACATTGTTTTTTTCAATTGGGATAAAGCTTTCTTTTTTACCTGAAATTGAGTTATAAATTTTTAAATCTTTAGCTAAGTTTGAAATCATTATTGTTTAATTTAACATTTGCTATTCTATGGTTGCAAAGTTAATTAAAGATAGATTATAAATCTTTAAAATTTAAAAATAAGAGATATGGTAGATATTGAATTGTTTAATTCTAAACTAGCTTTATCAACTAATCCCGAGTCAAAAAGCTGATAACTACTATTTTGTTGTAATGATTTGTGTGAAAAATTAATTATTGTGGATCCTAAGTCATAACCAAATCCAAATGATATTGAGCTACTATTGTCAACTAAATTTTTGTAAGGACTTTCTATTGAATTGTAACCAGCCCTCAAACTAAGTTTATTCAACTTAAATTCTGAACCTATCCTAATATTTAGAGTATTCTGTAATTCTTTGGAAAACTCATTGTTTAAGTTTAAAAAATCTCCCTTAGGTTTAACTTTAGTTTTTGAGTAATCTTTAGATTCTAAATCTAAGCTGATTAAACCGAAATTTCCTAATACTAAAGCTGAGCTTAATGTGATTGATGAGGGTGATTTTATGTTATACTCGGGATATAAATTCGCCACTCTAGGATCAATGATATCGGTGTAATAATTTCCATCAATATCAACTGTATTAGTTTCTAAATATTGTGATGTTTCATCGTAGAGAGTATACCAGGTTGGGGATTGATAAGAAAAACCAACTCTGAAATTGTCAAACTTTTTAATTGCTCCAAGCTGTAGGGAAAAACCATCTCCAATTGTTAATAATCTATCTTCATATAAAATTGATTTTACAGCAGAATTTTCGTCAAAATTTGTTTCGAAATGATATAAATTATTTTCAATGTATACTTCGTGAATATTTAAATTTATTCCAAAGAAAAAATCTTCCTTAAAATTTACTGAAAAATTAAGGTTGTATTTATTGTTATAACCCTTAGAATTTTTTTGATGCTCTTGATTAACACCATTTTGATAACTTGCTAAAGAAAAAAAAGTATTATTGATTTCATCCCACTCTATGATATAACCTTGAAAAGCTAGAAATGCTTGCTGGGCAGGATAGCCATAATTTTCTCCAAGAAATCTATAAACATAATTAACAGAATCATTACCAAGACTTAAATCACTTACCGTTAATCCATTAGAATTGTTTAGGAAAAAATTATCAATAGATGAAGAGTTATTAATACCCTCAACATTTATTTTATCATAATATGAACTGTTTGTTTGAGCATTGATTCCAAAAGAAATTTTATTCAGATTTCCTTCCCCAAAATTTTTAAATACCCAGACACCTCCAGCTTGGTTTACGCTAAATCTTCTATTTTGATTATTTAAAATATTTGAAAAATATGATGATTTAGTGGTTTTTTCATTATTAGAAAAGGTAATTCCAAATTCGTTGTTATTATAAACAGCACTTCCCGCAGGATTAATATTGATTGCAGATAAATCACCTCCTAAAGCTCCAAAGGCACCACCCATAGCTTGAAATCTTGCAGTTCCAATATAATTATCTGCTGTTATGTTTAAAATATCAGTTAGACTCTGAGTATAAATTGAAAACGGTAAGATAAAAAGTAAAAATAATAACTTTAATTTGTTCATTTAATAAAGAATTATCTTTTTCCTCTACTTGTGCTTGAAGATGAACTTGATGATGATCTCGATCCTGACGAAATACTTCTTGAACTAGTATTAGATCTGAAATTAGATGAATTGTAAGACCTGTTTGAACTAGTGTAATTCGACCTGTTTGTAGACCTTCTAACAGTGTTGTTACTAGAACTTGTTTTTGAGTTATATCTACTCATTTGAAAATTTGATTTTCCGTTCTGATTTCCTGCTCCTTTGTTAAAATCAATTTTTCTTCTGTTGTTATAAGAGTCATCAGTTCTGCTTTCTACTTTTTGTTGAACTCTATTGTTAAAGGTATAGTAAACTCTGTTATATGCTCTTGTGTTTATAGCATCTGATTTATCTTCTGACTTTTTTTCGTCTAAATTCTTACGATTTTTGATTCTGCTTACATTGTACGTTGAAATATCTTTTCCATTGAAGGCTTTTTGATCAGATCTGTAGGTATTTCCTCTTTTATTTATTTTTGAATAATTTACTGAGCCTCTCCTTCCATTCATATAAGCAACGTTTCTGTTGTAATAATTGTTGTAAGAGTAGTAGGGGTAATTATTGTAATATGGATTCCATCTGTAATAACTCCAGTAATTAAAATATGGGTAATAACTCCAACCATATGGTTCGTAACCAAAATATGGAGTTAACCAAGAATAGCTAAATGGATAATTATACCAACCTCTGTAACCAAAGTAGTATCTGTTGTATAATGAAGGGTAATTATAATTGTTAACGATTAAGTTAAATGACGAAGGATCGTCTCCCCACGATCCATAACTTTGATTGTAAATAAGATCTGTATCTGGATTAGAAATGTACGAATCAATATCAGTAAGTAGAACATCATCTGAATCACTAGATTGGATATTTATTTCTTGAGCTTTTTGTGCAAAATAATCTTTGTAATATAAACCAGATTTAGATTTTACTTTATTTCCATAAATTGCATCGTCGTTTTCAGCGTTTAGGTTATTAAGTTGAGCACAACTTGTAAAAAAAATTAGAACAACTAAAATGGAAATGTATCTCATATAAACAAATTATTTAATTAATTTAGCATTACTTAAAAATAAACAATAATTATGCCATTAACAATTTATGTCTAAAAAGTTAACAAAAAGAAGTGAGGATTATTCAAAGTGGTATAATGAGCTTGTAGTAAAAGCTGATTTAGCAGAAAACTCATCCGTTAGAGGTTGTATGGTTATCAAACCGTATGGTTACGCAATATGGGAAAAAATGCAAGCACAGTTGGATAAAATGTTTAAAGATACTGGTCATCAAAATGCGTACTTTCCATTGTTTGTTCCAAAAAGTTTATTTGAAGCTGAAGAAAAAAATGCTGAAGGTTTTGCTAAAGAATGTGCGGTTGTTACGCATTACAGACTTAAAAATGATAAAGAAAATTCTGGAAAATTAATTGTTGATGAAAATGCTAAACTAGAAGAAGAGTTGATCGTTAGACCTACTAGCGAAGCCATAATTTGGAATACTTATAAAAATTGGATTCAATCTTATCGAGACCTTCCTATACTCATCAATCAATGGGCTAATGTGGTAAGGTGGGAAATGAGAACTAGATTGTTCTTGAGAACTGCTGAGTTTTTATGGCAAGAAGGTCATACCGCTCATGCCAATAAAGATGAGGCTTTAAGAGAAGCTGAGCTAATGAATAATATTTATTCAGACTTTGCTCAAAATTTCATGGGTATACCGGTAATTAAAGGTTTAAAATCTGAAAGTGAAAGATTTGCAGGTGCTGAAGAAACATACTGCATAGAGGCTCTAATGCAAGATGGGAAAGCGTTACAAGCTGGAACATCTCATTTTTTGGGACAAAACTTTGCTAAGGCATTTGATGTTAAATTTGCTAATAAGGAAGGTGAGTTAGATTATGTTTGGGCAACCTCATGGGGAGTTTCCACAAGGCTTATGGGAGCCTTAATTATGACACACTCTGATGATAATGGATTAGTTTTACCTCCCAAATTAGCACCTATTCAAGTTGTAGTTATTCCAATTTATCGTTCTGACGAACAACTTTATGAAATAACCAAAAAAATTACTCCAATTTTAGATGAGCTAAAGAGAAAAAATATATCAGTTCTTTTTGACAATAGAGATACTCATAAACCAGGATACAAATTTAATGAACATGAAATTAAGGGAGTTCCTATTAGAATTGCAGTTGGTCCAAAAGATTTAGAAAATTCAACGTTAGAAATTTTTCGAAGAGATAAAATGAAAAAAGAATTGATTGATTTTGACAAGATTTTTGACAAAATTGATTTTCTTCTTGAAGATATTCAAACTAATATTTTTAATAAAGCTCAGACCTTTACAAATGAAAATATTAGAATTGCTAATAGTTATGATGAATTTAAATCTATAATTAAAAATAAAGGTGGTTTCGTATCCGCTCACTGGGATGGATCTAATGAGACTGAAGAAAAAATAAAGAAAGAAACTAAAGCTACAATTAGATGTATACCAATTGATTCCCACAAAGAAAAAGGTTTATGTATGATTTCTGGAAAACCCTCCACTCAAAGAGTTTTGTTTGCTAAAGCATATTAAATAAAACAAAAAAATTAAGTTGCAAGTTTGTATCCTTTGAATTACATTTGCAATCGTTAAAATTTTGGCCCGTTCGTCTATCGGCTAGGACGCCAGGTTTTCATCCTGGTAAGAGGGGTTCGATTCCCCTACGGGCTACTAAATATAAAATATGGCTAATCATAAATCAGCGTTAAAGAGAATTAGAAGAAATGAAGCTGTAAGACTTAGAAATAAAGTACAGCACAAAGCTACAAGGAACGCTATTAAAAAGTTAAGAGAGCTTACATCCAAAAAGGAAGCAACAAAATTTTTCCCTACTGTGGTGTCTATGCTTGATAAGTTAGTTAAGAATAATATAATTCACGCTAATAAATCAGCAAACTTAAAATCGAAGCTTTCAAAAACTATTGCTTCTCTAAAATAAGTCTTAAGAATTCATTGAAATAAGAAACTCCTCATTGTTGAGTGACTTCTTAATTCTGTCATTTATAAATTCCATAGCTTCTACAGGGTTCATATCAGCCAAATACTTTCTCATAATCCACATCCTTTGAACAGTATTTTCATCAAGTAGAAGATCATCTCTTCGAGTACCAGATGAAACTAAATCAATTGCAGGGAATATTCTTCTGTTAGAAATTCTTCTATCTAATTGAAGTTCCATATTTCCTGTACCTTTAAACTCCTCAAAAATTACCTCATCCATTTTAGATCCAGTTTCAGTTAATGCTGTTGCAATAATTGAAAGAGAACCACCTCCTTCAATATTTCTCGCAGCTCCAAAAAATCTTTTGGGTTTATGAAGAGCATTAGCATCAACACCACCACTTAAAATTTTTCCTGAAGCAGGTTGAACTGTATTATATGCCCTTGCAAGTCGCGTTATAGAATCTAGTAATATAACAACATCGTGACCACATTCAACTAATCTTTTAGCTTTTTCAAGAACAATATTAGCAACCTTTACGTGTCTGTCTGCAGGTTCATCAAAAGTAGAAGCAACAACTTCACCTTTAACATTTCTTTGCATATCAGTAACTTCTTCGGGTCTTTCATCAATTAATAAAATAATTTGGTAAACTTCAGGATGATTTGCTGCGATTGCATTTGCAACATCTTTAAGTAACATGGTTTTACCAGTTTTAGGTTGAGAAACAATCATTCCTCTTTGTCCTTTTCCTATGGGTGAAAAAAGGTCCATAACCCTAGTAGAAACAGTACTATTTTTCTCAGCAATATTAAATTTTTCGTTGGGGAATAAAGGAGTTAAGTGTTCAAATGAAACTCTGTCTCTAACAACATTAGGGCTTAATCCATTTATTTTTGAAACTTTAATAAGTGGGAAATATTTTTCTCCTTCCTTGGGAGGTCTTACGTGGCCTAAAACAGTATCACCAGTTTTTAATCCAAATAACCTAACTTGTGATTGAGATACATAGATATCATCAGGAGATGTTAAATAGTTGTAGTCGGAAGATCTCAAAAAACCATATCCCTCTTGCATAATATCTAATACACCCTCACTTTCAATTATACCATCGAATTCAAAATCTGGTTCTTTGTATCTATTTCTATTGTCTTTGTTGTGGTTTTTTTCTTTTTTGACAAATTTGTTTGAATTATTTCTATTGTTGTTTTTATCAATTTTATTAATATCAGATTTTTCAGATTCATCACTTTTTACTTGAGGTTTAGAATCTTTTTCTTTTAATTCTGGTTTTGATGCATAGTGATCAATTATTTTGTAAGCTAAATCTTGTTTTTTTAATCCAGAAATTTTTTCGATGCCAAGATCAATTGCAATCTTCTGCAATTCTGATATTTTTTTTTCTTTTAAGGTTGAAATTTCAAACATTTATTTTGAGTTAATTATTTAAATAATGTGGGATATTTTTATAAAAAAAAGTGGAAATGATTTATAAAATCAATGTAAATATACAAATATTAATTTAGATTATATAAAATTGTATTTTTAATCTAAAAAAATAAAAATGATTCAAAGAGTTCAGTCTATTTATATGTTAATTTTAGTTTTAACTAATCTATTAGTAATAATTTCCATTGATAGTAATCCTGAAATGTCTTTACCCGAATCTTATTTTGGTTTCTTTAGACCCTATATAAACGATTACTTCTTTTCTGAAATTATTAGTGTTTTATTAATAATTAATATTTTTTTGTTTAAAAGACCAAATCTTCAAATCAACTTTCTTCGAATTATAACACTTTCATTAATTTTTGGTTTATTAAACTTATTTGATGAGAGATCTTTTGAAAAATCAATTACTGATCCAGCTTTAATATATTTTTTAATTTCTTTTTTCTTTATAGTGTTGTCTATTAGATCAATAAAAAAAGATTTAAAAATTATTAGTTCTTCAAATAGAATTAGATGATTTTGATCTGTTTCCAAGTTCAATTACTTCCATATTTTCAATTTCATTGCCATTAATTTCAAATCTGACCATCGTTCTTTTTTTATGAAAACCATGCCTTCCTGCAGCACCTGGATTAATTAATAATACTTTATTTTCTTTATCGTATTTTACTTTTAAAATATGAGAATGACCACAAACTAAAATATTAGGTTTTTCAGTTTCAATAATTTTTTTTGTTTTTTTATTAAAGTATGGAGGATTTCCAGCAATATGAATCATTGAAACTTTTATTTTTTCACAAAAAAAAGAATTTGTTTCAGGTGAAACAGATCTAATTACATGATCGTCTATATTTCCATATACAGATTTAATTTTTGAGAATTTTTCAATTTCAGTTAAAATTTTGATATTTCCAATATCTCCAGCGTGCCATACTTCATCTGTTTCTTTTACATATTTTAGAATTGTGTTATCAATGTGGCTATGAGTGTCGGATATTATTAGAATTTTTTTCAATTAAAATTTTTTAAGAACTTTTTATTAAAGTTATATTTGAATGTAACAAAAATAATATTTCCTTGAGATACTTATTAGAACTTTCATATAATGGAACAAACTTTCATGGTTGGCAACGTCAACCCAATGCCAAATCTGTTCAACAGACATTGGAGGATTGTTTTTCATTAATTTTTGATGAAAAAATATCTCTTGTTGGAGCTGGAAGAACTGATGCTGGTGTTCATGCAAAATACTTTTGTGCTCATTTTGATTACAACAAAAAAATAAGAAATAAAAAAAACTTGTTGTTTAAACTAAATTCATACTTAGAGGAGGATATTGTAATTCGAAATATTCATGAGGTTTCAGACTTTTTTCATGCAAGATTTGATGCAATTTCAAGATCATATGAATATTTTCTTACAATTTCTAAAGACCCTTTTTTAAATAATCTTTCTTATAATCTAAAAAAAGAGCTTGATTTCTCAAAAATGAACTTAGCAGCAATGTCACTATATAAATACACTAATTTTAAGTGTTTTTCAAAGAGCAATACTGATGTAAAAACTTTTGAATGTAATATTACTAATGCCAAATGGGTTAATGAAAATGGTGTTTGGGTTTTTAAAATTTCTGCAAATAGATTCTTAAGAAACATGGTTAGAGCAATTGTAGGAACTTTAATTGAAATAGGACTAAACAAATATGATATTCAACATATTGAAAAAGTAATTAAAAGTAAAAACAGGCAAAATGCAGGTTATTCTGTTCCGGCACATGGTTTGTATCTAACCAATATAATTTATCCAGCTTTAAATATAAATGAATAATAAATCTGCATTTTTTGATACAAACTTATTTAAAAGACTATTGGATTATGTTTTGGTCTATAAAGCTATTTTTGTTTTTGTAGCAATTTCTGCAATTTTAATTTCATTATTTACAACTCTAACTCCTTATTTAATCAAAATTGCAGTTGACGATTATTTATCTGTAGGTAAGTATGATGATTTTATATTTCTAATATCATTGATGGCAATAAACTTGATCTTAACTGTTGTTTTCATGTTTTTGTTTAGTTATTATGCAAATCTTTTAGGACAAAATGTAATCTATGACATAAGAGTTAAGCTTTTTAGGCATATTCTTGATTTTAGAATGAGATATTTTGACAATTCCTCTGTTGGAAGATTAGTTACAAGGGCAGTCAACGACATGGAAACAATAGCTAGTATTTTTAGTCAAGGTCTATTCATGATAGTTGCAGATTTGATGCAAATGTTAGTTGTTATTATTGTAATGCTAGTTTTAAGTTGGAAATTGTCATTAATAATTTTTTTAATTCTTCCATTTATTTTATTAGCAACTAGAAAATTTCAAAAATCAATGAAAATTGCTTTTAACGAAGTCAGATCAGAGGTTGCAAATCTTAATTCATTTGTTCAAGAAAGATTAACTGGGATGAAAATTGTTCAACTTTTTAACAGACAAAAAATTGAATACGATAATTTTGTAGGGATCAATAAAAAACACAAAAACGCTTGGTTAAAAACCGTATGGTACAATTCAATTTTTTTTCCAATAGCTGAACTCTCAACATCAATTACAATTGGTTTAATAGTATGGTTTGGAGGAATTAGTGCAATTGTGGAAGGTTCTTCAATAACTCTCGGAATAATTTTTTTATTCATTCAATTATCACAAATGCTTTTTAGACCATTACGTCAGATTGCTGATAAATTCAACACTTTACAAATGGGTATGGTAGCTGCTAACAGAATTTTTAAAATTATAGATACTGAAAGTAAAATTGTAGATAGCGGTAAATATGAAAGTAATTTAATCGACGGAAATATTTCTTTTAAGAATGTAGACTTTTCCTATAACCAAAGTGAGAAAGTTATAAAAAACCTTTCCTTCGAAATACGAAATGGAGAAAAAATAGCCATCGTTGGATCTACCGGATCTGGAAAAACAACAATTATTAATCTAATTACAAGATTTTATGATGTTCAAAATGGAAGTATTTCAATAGGTGGAAACAATATTAAAGATTATCAATTGCAATCACTAAGATCAAAAATCTCATTAGTGCTGCAAGATGTTTTTCTTTTTGCTGACACGATTTTAAATAATATTACTCTTTTTAATAAAAATATTCCATTTGAACATGTAAAAAATGCTGCAAAAAAAATAGGAATACATGAGTTTATAATGTCTTTACCTGGCGGATACAATTACAACGTAAAAGAAAGAGGAGTCATGTTGTCACAAGGACAGAGACAATTGATTTCATTTTTGAGAGCTTACATTAAAAACCCCTCTATTTTGATATTAGATGAAGCTACTTCAAGTATAGATTCCAATTCTGAGGAATTAATCCAAAACGCAATTTCAAAAATCACTGAAAATAAAACTTCAATTATTATTGCTCATCGTCTATCAACAATTCTAAACTCAGACAGAATATTTGTTATGAACGATGGCGAACTTGTTGAATCAGGTTCTCATAAGGAACTAGTTAAAAAGAAAGACGGGTATTATAGAAATCTTTACGAAATTCAGTTTAAAAATGAGGAAATCAATCAAGTTGTTTCTCTAACATAGATTTTAATGTGTCAACAGTTTTAAAATTTTTTAATTCTCCATTTTTAACAAAAGAAAGTTTACCGTTTTCTTCAGAAATAACAACTGCAATTGCATCTGTCTTCTCAGTTATTCCAATAGCTGCTCGGTGTCGTAAACCGAGCCTTGCATTAATATTTTCATTTTCTGAAACAGGTAATATAATTCTTGACCCAGTTATATAATTTCCTTCAATAATTACAGCACCGTCATGTAATGGGCTATTTTTAAAAAATATACTTTCAATTATAGGAGCAGAAATAACACAATTTAACTGGTCTCCTGTACTTCTTACAAAATCTAGGCTATTACTTCTTTCTATTATAAATAATGCACCAGTTTTATTTTTTTTCAAAATTTCACAAGAGGAAACAAATTCATCAATATCCATTTTGGCTTGTTCTTTTGAAATTTTAAAAAAAAGGTTGAATTTTTTTAAAATATTTTTGTTGTTGGTAATATTTGAAGAGCCTAGTAGAAGAAGAAACTTTCTAATTTCTTGCTGAAAAACCACAATTAAAGCTATTAAACCAACACTAATGAATCCACCTAAAATATTACTCAATATTGGCATGTTAACAAACTCTGTTATTGACCAAATAATGTAAATTATAACAAATCCGAGGAAAATATTTATTGCAGCAGTTCCTTTAACTAGTTTATATGCATAATAAAGCATAATTGCAAACAATATCAAATCTATTGTTGGTATCAAATAATTTTGAGCAATATTTAAGATATCTTCCATTTA
>SGZG01000040.1 GCA_004214185.1 Flavobacteriales bacterium
AAGAAAACATATAATATGTTTTGATCTGGATTAATTACTGAACCTTGATACATCAGTATTACAGATCCTATTAAACCAATTATAACTCCAGAAATTTGTTTAGAATCAATTTTCAGTCTGTAATAACCAACACCAATTAGTAAGGTTGCCAATGGAGTTAACGAGTTTAAAATTGCTGCCAAGGCACTATCAATTTCAGTTTGAGCATATGCAAACAAAAAAGGCGGAAAAAATCCTATTAACCCTGTAATTAAAATCCATTTCCATTTACCATTAGGAACAGATTTTAAAGAGCTATATCCAATAATTAAAAGAAAAATTGTAGAAATTATCATCCTTAAACTTCCAACTTGTAAAGGATTTAATCCTAAAAGAGCTTTTTTCATAAGGATGTAGGAGCTCCCCCAAACTAACGACAAAATCATTAAATAAATCCATTTTAAGTTTTTATTTTTCATAATCTTAAATTAATTCCACTGAAAAGATTGAATCATCTTTCTAATATCATTATTAGTATAGTTTATATATGGAATTAAAGAATCATAATTTGGTTTGGATTCAAAGTATAGTGATCCTGCTAAAAAAGAACTAACTGAATCAGTTATAAAAAAATGGGTATTGGCTGGAGTATTTCCTGTGAAGGAAAAATATTTAGCAAACACTCTTTTTTTTGGATCTGAATATTCGCTGGTATTAACAAAAAAAGCATTTTTAGAATTTTCATTAATCTTAATATTAAAATCAGATTTAATTAAATCAAGATTATTATTAATTTTTAAAAAAGAAATGAAAATGGTCGATTTAAATTCTTCATTGTACAAATTTAGATTACATCCCTTTGAATTTACACTTGAAGACATATTAACATCTAGTGAATAACCACATTCATTTTTATAATTTTTATAGTTTGGTTTAGTAAACTCTTTGTACAAAAAAGCCTTGGGTTTGGGTAAAGTTGGATTGTTAGTACAACCCAAAAAAATAAATACAAATAGATATAGAATTCTTATCATTTTTTTACGGTTACCATAACTTTTTTAATTCTCTTTCTATCCAAGTCAACAATCTTAAATTCAAATTCTTTAATATTAATTTTGAAGTTTTTTTTAGGAAAAAACCCAGTTTGTTCAAGCAAAAAACCTCCCAGAGTTTCTGAGTCACCTTTTATACTTTCAAAAACGACATAATCTGTAATACTTAAAATTCTGTATAGATCTTTTAAAACTACTTTTCCCTCAAAAATATAAGTGTTTTTATTAACTCTTGAATATTGAACATCATCCTGATTTAAGTCATCATTAATTTCCCCAACAATTTCCTCAACAATATCATTCAGTGTAATTATTCCTGATTTACCACCGTATTCATCAACCACAACTGCAATATGATTTTTTGACTGTTGAAATTCTTTAAGTAAATCGTCCAATCTTTTGTCTTCGGGAACTAAATAAGGTTCTTTTATTAATTCATTCCAATTAAACTTATTTTTTTCCATATGTGGAAATAAATCCTTTAAATAAATTACTCCAATAACGTTATCTATTTTTTCATCGAAAACTGGAATTCTAGAATACTTATTCTTTCTAACTAGATCAATTAATTCCTTGAAATCTGTTTTTATATTAACAGAGAAAACATCAATCCTTGGTCGCATTATTTGTTTAACTTTTGTATGGCCAAGTGAAATAATTCCTTTAAGAATCATTTTTTCTTCAATAGAGGTTTCATTTTTATCAGTTAAATCAAGTGCATCTGAAAGTTTTTCCACAGAAAGATTGGTGTTTTTTATAACCAACCTACTTTGTAATATTTGGGTGATTTTACTCATAGGAATGGTCATGAAAAAAAACATATACTTATCCAAAAAATTTATAGGAATTGCCATTTTTTTTGCAAAACTTATTGGATATTTATTTGCATATACTTTTGGAAGAATCTCTCCAAATAAAAGAATTAAAAAGGCTATAAGACCTATCATAATTACAAAATTCAAGAGATCAGGAGCTGAATTAAAATATATTAATTTTCCAAACGAAGCTAATATTAAAACTATTGAAATATTAATGAAACTGTTTGAGATTAAAAGAGTAGAAAGAAGTCTTCTTGGCTTAGTTCTTAACTTTAAAACCAACTGGTCTTTTTTATTGTTTGATAGTGAAATTTTTTTTATGTCTTTTTCAGATAAAGAAAAAAAAGCAACTTCAAAACCTGAAATAAGAGCTGAACAAATTAATAGTATAAATACTATTGAAAATTTTAAAATATCAGGATAGAGCTCTATAAATAAAAAAGTATTCAAAAATTTATACTAAATAAAAATTAGAACGGTAAATCATCAACCTGATCATCAGAGGGTGTTGACTCATTAAATGAAGGTGGAACCTCTGAAATTGGTGAATTCATGGAGTTACCTTCGGTTTTATTTGAAAGAAAGTTGAATTCATTAACATGAATTTCAGTTGAATAACGTTGTACACCATCTTCCGACTGCCATTTTCTGGTTTTAATTTTACCCTCTACATAAATCTTATCACCTTTGTTCAAGTATTTTTCACATATTTCAGCAGCTTTATTTCTGACTACTACATTATGCCATTCTGTGTTTGAAACCTTTTCACCTGTCACTTTATTAGTGTAATTCTCATTTGTGGCAATGGGAAATCTACCAATACATCCACCATCCTCAAAACGATGTAATTTAACGTCATCCCCAAGATTACCAATTAGCATAACTTTATTTAATGAACCACTCATATAAAACGTATTAAACTCAAATATAGCAAATTACAGCAATAATTTATTAATGGAACTTATAAATGAAATCAACGGTTTTGGAAATGGATAATTTTTAAGGTTATTCAAATCAACTCCTCCAATTAATGTATTAGAAACGTTAACTATCCAAAAATTAATTTTTAAATTTTGATGAGATAATTTGTGCATAATAGATTTATGTAAAAAAATATTATCAAATAAACTTATAGATTCATAATTAGTACTTAAAAAAGTTTTAATTTTTGCTTCATTGACTTTACTCGTTGTTTCTATTAAAGGAAAATCAAATAAATTTTGCCAAATATCTTTTTCATTTCTCTTATTAATTAAAGTCATTCTGTTCTTGTCAATAACAACCAAATAATTTAATATTCTGGATTTAGATTTAGGAGGTTTCTTTCTAACCGGATATTTCTCAATTGTATTATGAATAAATGAAAGGCAATCCAATTTAAAAATACAGGTATTACAATTAGGATTTTTTGGTTTACAAACAGTGGATCCAAAATCCATTATTGCCTGATTAAAATCAGATGGATTATTTTTAGAAATTAAAAGATTTAGTGTGTTTTTAAAAACTTTTACTGCACTTGGTGTATTTATAATGGTTGAAATCTGAAACATCCTTCCAACAAAACGATATACATTTCCATCTAAAACAGGTCTAACTTCATTATTTGAAAATGAACTTATAGCACTTGCTGAATAATCTCCAATTCCAGGTAATTTAATTAGTTCATCATAGTTAGAAGGAAATTTTGATTCATATTTGTCAACAACTATTTTGGCTGACTTATGTAAGTTTCTAGCTCTACTGTAATAACCTAAACCCTCCCAATTTTTTAAAATATCTTGCTCACTTGCTTTTGAAAGAGCAGTTACATTTGGATATAGTTTGACAAATTTATTATAATAGGATAAACCTTGCTTAATTTGAGTTTGTTGTAGTATAATTTCGGAAAGCCATATTTTATAAGAATCTGTAGTCTCTCGCCAAGGTAAGGATCTCTTATTGACTGAGTACCAGCTAATTAAATTTGAGGCAAATTTTTTTTCTAATTTGTTAAGTAAATCTATTTTCAAAAATGAAGACTTCAATTTTAGACTGTTTTTAAGGACGATTAATGAATATAAATTTATATATTTGGCACCTTAAAAAGTAAACATAAGTAAATAATAAGAATATGACAAAAGCTGAGATCGTTTCAAAAGTTTCCAACAACTTAGGATTGGATAAAAATGAAGTTTTAGCAACAGTAGAAAATTTAATGGAAGAAATTAAAAATTCATTGAATAATGGAGAAAATGTTTATTTGAGAGGTTTTGGTAGTTTTATAGTAAAGAAAAGAGCTGAAAAAACTGGTAGAAATATCTCAAAAAATACAACAATAAGAATTCCTGAACACCATATTCCAGCTTTTAAGCCGGCTAAAGTTTTCGTTGAAGGTGTTAAAAAAAATAACTAAACTATAGAATATGCCAAGCGGTAAAAAAAGAAAAAGACATAAAGTAGCTACGCATAAGCGTAAAAAAAGAAGTCGTGCTAATAGGCACAAAAAAAATAAGTAATAACTTATTCTGAAGAAAAGTTCTTTGACATGAATTTAGTTCTGTGATTCAGCACAAAACTACTTTCCAAGTAATTAAAATCCTGTGAAACAAGTATAACCAGTTCACATAACTGTGAACATAAATTCAATATTGTGAGTAAAGAAATTATAATAAGATCTAATTCCACAGCTGTTGATTTTGCACTACTTAAAAACGGTAAATTAATTGAACTTCACAAACAAAATGATAGTAACAAATTTAATGTAGGAGACATTTTTTTAGCAAAAGCAAAAAAAACTGTTTCAGGACTCAACGCTGCATTTGTAAATGTCGGTTATGAAAAAGATGCTTTTTTGCATTATCATGATCTTGGTCCAAAAATTTTATCACTAAACAAGTTCATTAAAGGTGTAAGCACAGGTAAAATAAAAAAATTTTCACTTGAAAAATTCCCATTCGAATCAGAAATAGATAAGGAAGGAAGTATTTCAGATGTTATAAGTCCAAATCAAACTGTTATGGTTCAAATTATAAAAGAACCTATCTCAACAAAAGGACCTAGAATAAGTTCAGAATTATCATTTGCTGGACGTTTTCTTGTTTTAGTCCCATTTTCTAATAGAATTTCTATTTCTCAAAAAATCGAAAGTAGAGAAGAAAAGAGCAGATTAAAAAGACTTGTACAAAGTATTAAACCAAAAGGATTTGGAGTAATTGTTAGAACAGTAGCAAAAGACCAAAAAGTTGCAGCACTTGATAAAGATTTAAAAAACTTATTCAAACGCTGGACAAATCTTTGTAAAAAAATACAAGGATCTGAGGTCCCATTAAAAGTTCAAAGCGAATTAAACAGATCCTCTTCAATCTTGAGAGATTATTTTAATGATAGTTTTACTGGAATACATGTTAATCAAAAGTCAATGTATTCTGAGGTTAAAGAATATTTGAAAGAAATTGCTCCAAAAAAGCAATCAATAGTAAAACTACACAAATCTCATAACCCTATTTTTGAAGAATACGGAATTGAGCGTCAAATTAAAACAGCTTTTGGAAGAACAGTTACTATGAGCAAAGGTGCATACCTTATTATAGAACATACCGAAGCTTTGCATGTTATTGACGTAAATAGTGGAAATCGATCGACTAAATCAAAAAATCAAGAAGATTCTGCCCTTGAGGTTAATTTAATTGCTGCTTCTGAAATAGCAAGACAATTAAGATTAAGAGACATGGGTGGGATAATTGTTGTTGATTTTATAGATTTATTAAATCCAGAAAATAGAAAAACTCTATTTGATCATTTCAAAAAAGAAATGGAATCTGACAGAGCCAAGCATAAAATTTTACCACCAAGTAAAATTGGCTTAATTCAGATGACAAGACAAAGAGTTCGATCTGAAATGGAAATTAAAACAATAGAGCCTGATCCAAACCAAGACGGAAAGGTTGAAGCTCCTATAGTTTTACTTGATAAAATCTATGCAAAACTTGAAAAAATTCTTACTACCAAAAAATATTATAACGTAAAGATTTTTTTACATGTTCACCCTTTTGTTGCGGCTTATCTAAAAAGCGAATACCCTTCAATAAGAATGAAGTGGTATTTTAAACATAAAAGATGGATTAATATCGTTCCTAGAGATGCGTACACCTATTTACATTTTAGATTCTTTAATAAAGAAGGTAAAATCATTAATGCATAAAAAAGCGGCTTATAGCCGCTTTTTTTTTGCTCAAAAAAAAACTATTTTAAATAAATGAAAAACGAAAATTTCACTATAAATGAAATTGAACAAAAATTAAAAAGATATTGTTCTTATCAAGATAGATGTCATAATGAAGTAGAAAAAAAATTAAAAGAATTTGATCTGATTGAAGAGGCTAAAAATAAAATACTTTTTAACTTAATAAATGAAAATTATTTGAACGAATCTAGGTTTTCAGAAAATTTTGTAAGAGGTAAATTTAAAATTAAAAATTGGGGCAAAATTAAAATAGTTCAAGAACTGAAATCAAGAAATATTTCAGATATAAATATTAAAAGAGGGTTAATGGAAATTGATGAAGTTGAGTACAAAAATAAACTAGAAAATATATTTATTAAAAAATTATCATCTTTAGAAAACCAAAGTGTAATTAATAAAAAGAAAAAAATATTTTCCTATTTGTCCTACAGAGGATGGGAAACAAACTTGATTTATGAAAAAATTAATAAAATCCAATAATATTATACTTGTTATTACCCTAATATTTTTACTTCAGGGGTGTAACAATTCTGTTGATATGATAGCTTTTAACGGAAACATCTACACTGTAGATAACGATTTTTCAAAGGCATCAGCTTTTGCAATAAAGAATGGAAAATTTTATGATGTTGGAAATGAAGAGATACTACAAAAATACAATAGTAAAAATATTTTGGATCTTGAAGGCTTGACTGTTTTACCAGGTCTTATTGATGCTCATTGTCACTTTTATGGACTTGGTTTAAATCAAAGGGTTGTTGACCTAACTGGAACCAACTCATTTAATGAAATTTTGAGCAAAATTTCATCTGATAAAAATAAAAGTGTTATTAGAGGGCGAGGATGGGACCAAAATGATTGGAAAAACAAAGAATTCCCTGATAAATTTGAATTGGATAAATTATACCCAGATACACCGGTTATTTTAGAAAGAATTGATGGTCATGCTTATTTAGTTAATCAAAAAGCATTAGACATTTCAGGAATTGATATAAATACTGAATCAAATAATGGTACAATTGTTACAAAAAATGGTATTCTAACTGGAATTCTGATCGATGGTCCAATGTCCTTAGTTGATAAAGCATTCGGAGAAGTTTCATTAGATGAAAAAATTACAGCTTTAATAAGTGCTCAAAAAATTGGTTTTAAACACGGATTAACTACTGTTGACGATGCTGGACTTTCCAAAGATGTAATACTCCTTATTGATAGTTTGCAAAGACAAAATCTTTTAAAAATGCGTGTCTATGCAATGATTAGTAACAATAAAGATGATGTGAACTTTTTCATTGAGAACGGGCCAATAAAAACTAATTCTTTAAATGTTAGGTCTGTAAAAGTTTATGGTGATGGCGCATTAGGTTCAAGAGGCGCAACTCTTAAGAAACCCTACTCTGACGACAAACATAATTATGGTAAGCTTGTAACAGATATTGATAGTATTAAAGACTTAGCTAAAAAATTAGCGAATGCTAACTTTCAGATGAATACCCATGCAATTGGAGATTCAACTGTAAATATTTTATTAAAAGCTTATTCCAAAGTTCTTGAAAATATAAAAGATCCAAGGTGGCGTATTGAACATTCTCAAATTATCGATCGAAAAGATTTAAATGGTTACAATGAAAAAATATTACCCTCCGTGCAGCCCACTCATGCAACAAGTGACATGTACTGGGCAGAGGATAGAGTTGGACCAATAAGAATTAAAGGAGCATATGCTTATAAAGATTTGCTTGAGAGATCCAAAGTAATTGGTTTAGGTACAGACTTTCCTGTGGAAAAAGTTAATCCATTTCATACTTTTTATGCTGCTACGGCTAGAAAAGATTTAGACTTTTTTCCAGATGGCGGTTTTGAATTTTCAAATGCACTTTCAAGAGAAGAAACTCTAAAAGGGATGACAATATGGGCTGCTTATCTAAATTTTGAGGAAAATGAAAAGGGAAGTATAGAAAAAAATAAGTTTGCGGATTTTGTAATAATTGATAGAGATATAATGAAAGTTGATCTTAATTCAACTCCTGACACAAAGGTTTTAAAGACTTATTTGTCTGGTGATCTAGTCTATTCCAACACTGATTCCGACTAAAAAATTTCTGCCAGGCATAGGAACCAAGTTTGTTTCAGAGTAAACCTCATCTAAAATGTTATTTACAGAAATATATAAACCTTTTTTGTATGTAATCTTGGTATCTAAAACACTGTAATTAGTTTTATCAGATCTCTCTGAATATTTATAAACAATAGAGTGATTTAGATTTTTTACGTAGTTAAGGTTTAATTTAGATATAAGTTGGTGTCTAAGTGAATTAAGTGAATATCTTGAGAAATTAACATTTGAGACATAATTGTCATCCTTTATGCTGGTATAACCAAAACTAAAGAAATTATTTTTTGAGAGGTTATCAGCAGATCCAAAACGATAGGTTAAATCAAACTCAAAACCTTTAGTGTTTAATGAGCCAATATTAACCGCTTCCCATAAATCATCTTCATTCTTTTTCACATAATCAATTATATTCTTAGCTTTTCTATTAAAAATTGCAGCGGTAAGACTAAAAATAGTGGTGTTATATTTTAACCCATATTCTGTTGAAGTAGCTGATTCAGGATTTAAATTCTCATTACCAATAGTGGTTCTATCACTGTAATATAAGTCTGTATAAGTTGGTATTCTGTAAGTCTTACCAATATTACTGTATAACTTAAAATTTGAGTTTAAATTATATCCAAGGTCAATTCCTGGAAATGAGTGAAACGATAAATCAGAAAAATAACTCATGGATAAACCTGGAGATAAAACTAATTTTTCTTTGAACAATTTAAAGGTGTGATCAACATAAGCAGAAACAGTTGTTCTGTTGTGTTCTCCTAAATTATTACTTGAAATATTTACGGCAGATAAATCTAAACCAAATCCGGTAGCACCTGAGTTAGAATAATATGTACCAGTTAATTCAGCAGAAACTTTATTTGTTTTGTGAAGATTCCTATAAACAGATGGGTTATCTCTTATATAAATGTACTCGTCTTGACCTCGTCTCCAATAAAATTTGGGGTTTAATGATAATTTATCAGAATTAATAGTTGATGATATTCCAATTAAACTTGCTTGTGTTTCTTCATACTGTTCAGTTGCACTAGGACTAGCATAAAATCCATTAGCTCCAAACTTGTTTTCATTAAATGATGCAATAATATCAATTGGATTTTTATCAGTGTTAAAAGTGGTTTTAATAAAGTAATTATCCTTTTTGAAATCAGTATTATGTCTGTATCCGTCAGATCTATTTCCTGAATAACTAATTAAGGTATTTAAATTATCCCCTGTAATTTTTGTAGAAACTGAAATATTTTTTTGATCAAAAGATCCAAAAGAAATTTCATTTAATTTTAAATCTAATTTACCGGTTTCTCCAATAATTTCTTTGGTAACAATATTTATAGCACCATTAAAAGCATTCTGTCCAAATATTCTTGCTGCTGGACCTTTTATTATTTCAATTCTTTCGATTAAATAAAGTGGAAGAATCATATTTAGGGTATGATGTCCTGTTTGAGCATCATCCATTTTCATTCCATCAACTAAAA
>SGZG01000041.1 GCA_004214185.1 Flavobacteriales bacterium
AAAGATAAAGTAGTAAAAAATATAAATGTGAATATGTTGATTAAATTAATTTTCAAAACGGCTTATTTTTTTGATTTATAAACTGGAACGGAGGAGCAAGCTTCTCCAAACATTATGCTTTTTGCAATGGGTTGTAATTTTTCTAAAATAATTGAATAGGAAGCGAGAGGAATTTTTTGATCAGAACATCCTTTAATAATAACGGGCTTGTCTTTATAATCGGAAAAATCATAAGAATTAATAGCCTGGTTAATCATCAAAATTTCTAAACTTTTAGTATCCCCAATTACATTTATGATATTAAGTGAGTTAAGTTTTGAGCTAACTAACATAAACGCCCAATGGGGAACTATTGCATCGGCAGAACATTGTATTGCAATTCCCTTGTTATTAAATTTATCCCAGTTAAATTGATCAATAGATTTCCTAAAATCTTTTTCTATCAATAAAAGTTCATCTTTAAGCCAGAACTTTATGTCAAAAGTTGCAATTTCAAGCTTAGGATAAAAAAAATCTAGGTCAAGCGTTTTTAAACTGCTTTTTTCAACTCTATTTGTAATTTCTAATGACATTATAAAAATCCAAGTTCTAATTTAGCCTCTTCACTCATCAAATCTCTTGTCCATGGTGGTTCGAAAGTTAATTCAACTTTAGCATCTACAACTCCTTCAACGCTTTTTACTTTATCCTCTACTTCAACAGGGAGTGTTTCTGCTACGGGACAATTGGGTGTGGTTAGTGTCATAATGACCTTAACATGATTGTCCTCGTTTACAAAAACATCGTATATTAATCCAAGTTCATAGATATCAACAGGGATTTCTGGGTCATATATTGTTTTAAGTGTTCTAACTATTTTTTCTCCTAACTCTCTCGATTCCATAGTATTAATTTTTACTGTAGGCTAAAGCATAGTATTTAATTTGTTTGATCATTGAAATTAAACCATTTGCTCTTGTTGGTGATAAATGTTCTTTTAGCCCTATCTTATCTACAAAGTTTAAGTCTGCATTTAAAATATCTTTTGGTTTTTGATTAGAAAAAACTCTTAGTAAAACAGCTGCAATTCCTTTAGTAATTATTGCCTCACTGTCAGCTTTAAAAATTAATTTGTCATGAACCAACTCAGCATCAAGCCATAATTTACTTTGACAACCTTTTATTAGGTTAGAATCAATTTTTTTTGAAGGATCAATTAGATCAATGGATTTACCAAGTTCTATCATGTATTCATAACGCTGCATCCAATCTTCAAAAAGAGAAAATTCATCTACAATCTCGTTCTGAACTTCAATAATTCCCATGTTATAAAAGTAAGTTTATCAAATTTACAAATTAGCTTAACATTGCTACAGCTTTATTCAATGAATCATAAAAATAATCAACCTCGTCTTTTGTGTTGTAAAATGAGAATGACGCTCTAACTGTCCCTGATATTCCAAAAAAATCCATCACTGGCTGAGCACAGTGTTGTCCAGTTCTAACAGCAATACCATATTTATCTAATATAGTTCCTAAATCATAAGAGTGAATATTACCAATATTGAAAGATATTACTGAAGTTTTATTTTTTGCTTCTCCATAAATCTTTAAATCAGGTATTGTTTTTAGTTTTTTTGTAGCATATTCTAAAAGTTCATTTTCATATTCCTCAATTTTTTCAAATCCAATTTCATTTAAATAATCAATTGCTTCACCAAAACCAATTGCACCAACAATATTTGGAGTTCCTGCTTCAAATTTATTTGGAAGTTCGGCGTATGTGGTTTTCTCAAACGTTACTTCAGAAATCATCTCTCCCCCACCTTGATAAGGAGGAAGTTTTTCAAGCCATTCTTTCTTTCCGTATAACATTCCAATTCCAGTTGGTCCACATAGTTTATGTGCTGATGTTGTATAAAAATCAACATTGAGATCTTGCATATCAGCCTTTAGATGAGAACTAGCTTGAGCTCCATCTACAAGTACAGCAGCTCCGAATTTATGAGATTCTAAAATGATGTTTTTTATTGGGTTAATAGTTCCAAGAGCATTTGAAACATGATTTACAAAAACAACTTTAGTTTTAACAGAAAGTAATTTTAAAAAAGATTCATAATCCAATTCTCCATTATCTTTTAAAGGAATAACCTTTAAAGTTGCTCCATTTTTTTCACACATCATTTGCCAAGGAACAATGTTCGAGTGATGTTCAAGTTCTGAAATTAATATTTCGTCATTGCTGTTTAATAATGATGTAAATCCATTAGCAACTAAATTAATTGAATGGGTAGTCCCAGAGGTCAGAATTATTTCTTCAGAATATTTAGCATTAAAATGTATTTGAATTTTTTTTCTTGCATTTTCATAAGCATCTGTAGCCTCTTGGCTAACAGTATGAACACCTCTATGGATGTTAGAATTGTAGTTTTCGTAATAATCTGTAATGCTTGAAATTACTTTCGAAGGTTTTTGACTAGTAGCTGCGTTATCAAAATATACAAATGGATATCCGTTTACTTTTCTTTTAAGTATAGGAAAATCATTTCTTATTTTATTAACATCTAATTTCATAACTATAAATCAAAACCTAAATCAACGCCAAGTTTTTCTGCAATAATCTTTTTAATTCTTGATTTAACTGATGGAATATTAACACTTTCAAGGACATTGTTTGCAAAAGCAAAAGTTAATAATGCTTTTGCTTCTTTTTTTGGAATTCCTCTAGCTCTTAAATAAAATAAAGCATCTTGATCAAGTTGTCCAATAGTACATCCATGAGAACATTTCACATCATCAGCAAAAATTTCTAATTGAGGTTTTGAATTTATTGAAGACTTATCATTAAGTAAAATATTATTATTCTGTTGAAAAGCATTAGTCTTCTGAGCAATTTTATCTACAACAATTTTACCGTTAAACACACCAGTTGAATTTCCTGAGTAAATTCCTTTATAATCTTGGTGACTTTCACAGTTAGGTTTTGCGTGATCAACTAGCGTATGGTGATCAACTAGTTGATTATCATCGATTATTGTAATTCCCTTCATAGTGGAATTAATGTAAGAACCTTTTTGAAAGTAATTTAAGTTATTTCTTGTAAGCTTACCTCCAAAAGAAAAAGTATGCACTTTAGCTACACTTTTTTGATCTTGGGAAATATAAGTATTGTCTATCAATGATGAATTAAGAGAATCATTTTGAATTTTGTAATAATCTAAATGTGCATTTTGTTCAACAAAAATTTCAGTAACTGAATTAGTAAAAATTGGGTTTTCAGTCAAGCTTTGATGAGTTTCAATAATTTCTACCTGAGCATTTTTTTCAACCACTATGAGATTTCTTGGCTGAAGCATTAAAGCAGCCTCATTTCCAGTTGCAAAGTGTAAAACTTCAATAGGTTTATCTAAAATCTTATTTTTTGGAATATGAATATAAACTCCTTCTTTGGCAAAAGCTGTATTTATCAGGGATAGTGAATCTTTTGTGTTAATAGAAGAATCAAAATATTTTGAAACAATTTTGGAATAACAAGGTTTTGTAAGAGCAGCTGATAAAATACATATGTCAACACCATCATGGCTAGTTTGAGATAAAAATGGATCAAAAAAACCATCAACAAAAACTATTTTATATGATTCAGTGTTATCAAGGAAATAATTCTTGATATTTTTAAAATCAAGAACATTCTTTTTTTTAGAAAAAATCGTGTAATCTTCTTTTAGTAAAGTTTTAAGTGAAGTGTATTTCCAAGCTTCGTTTTTTTTGGTTGGGAAACCTAATTTTTCAAACTCTTTTAAAGCCTTAGTTCTTTTGACATGAACAGGAGATTGAATGTTTATATCAAGCTCAAAAGCTAAAAAAGAAGACACTAATTTATCTGCTAATGACATAATTATTTATTTAATCCAATCGTAACCTTTTTCTTCAAGCTGATGAGCTAGTTCTTTATCTCCAGACTTTACAATTTTACCTTCATGTAAAACATGTACATAGTCAGGAATTATATAATCTAAAAGTCGTTGATAATGCGTAATAACAATTACAGCATTATTTTTATTCTTAAGCTTATTTACTCCGTTTGCAACAATCTTGAGTGCGTCAATATCAAGTCCAGAATCGGTTTCATCTAATATTGATAAACTTGGCTCAAGCATTGCCATTTGAAATATTTCATTTCTCTTTTTCTCTCCACCAGAAAAACCTTCATTCAATGATCTTGATAAGAATTTTGAATCGATTTCTAAAAGTTCAGCTTTTTCTCTAATCTTTTTAAGCATTTTGTTTGCAGGCATTTCATCTTCATTTCTTGCCTTTAAGTTTGAGTTTATAGCTGTTTTTATAAAATTGGTAACGGTTATACCGGGTATTTCAATTGGATATTGAAATGATAGAAATATTCCTTTATGTGCTCTTTCTTCAGGTGAAAGTTCAACAATATTTTCATTTTTGTAAACAATATCACCATCTGTAACTTCATAATCCTCATTTCCGGCTATAACAGACGAAAGAGTACTTTTGCCTGATCCGTTTGGTCCCATAATAGCATGAACTTCTCCAGCCCTAATATCTAAATTAATCCCATTTAAAATAGGCTTGCCTTCAACACTAACGTGTAAATTATCTATACTTAACATAGTTTAAATTTAATTAACCCACTGATCCCTCAAGTGAGATTTCTAATAATTTTTGCGCTTCCACAGCAAATTCCATAGGAAGCTTATTTAATACTTCTTTACTAAATCCATTAACAATTAATGCAATTGCTTTTTCTGTATCAATTCCTCTTTGATTACAATAAAAAATTTGATCTTCTCCAATTTTACTAGTTGAAGCTTCATGTTCAATCATCGCAGATTTATTTTTTGCTTCTATGTACGGAAAAGTATGTGCACCACACTTGTTTCCCATGAGTAGTGAATCACATTGCGAGAAATTTCTGGCATTTTCGGCTCTTGAATTTACTTGAACCAAACCTCTGTAACTATTTTGAGATTTCCCAGCAGAAATTCCTTTGGATATGATGGTACTTTTGGTGTTTTTGCCAATGTGAATCATTTTTGTTCCTGTATCAGCTTGCTGGTAATTGTTGGTGACAGCAATAGAATAAAATTCACCTACACTATTATCACCTTTTAATATGCAAGAAGGATATTTCCATGTTACAGCAGAGCCAGTCTCGACTTGTGTCCAAGAAATTTTTGAATTGGTATGGCAGATTCCTCTTTTAGTAACAAAATTGTAGACTCCACCTTTTCCATTTTTATTCCCTGGGAACCAGTTTTGAACTGTTGAATATTTAATTTCTGCACCATCCAAAGCAATTAATTCAACTACTGCTGCGTGGAGCTGGTTTTCGTCTCTAGAGGGAGCGGTACATCCTTCAAGATAACTTACATAACTATTTTTGTCAGCAATTACCAAAGTTCTTTCAAATTGACCAGTTCCAGCTTGATTTATTCTAAAATAAGTAGACAGTTCCATAGGGCATCTCACACCTTTAGGAATATAACAAAAAGATCCATCTGAGAAAACAGCGGAATTAAGTGCAGAATAGTAATTGTCCTTTTGTGGGACTACAGTTCCTATATATTTTTTTACAAGTTCAGGATGCTCTTTTATTGCTTCAGAAATTGAACAAAAAATAATTCCCTTTTTAGAAAGAGTTTCTTTGAATGTAGTTGCCACTGAAACAGAGTCCATTACAATGTCTACTGCAACTCCAGCTAATTTTTTTTGTTCATTTATTGAAATACCTAGCTTGTCAAAAGTTTTTAAAAGTTCAGGATCAACCTCATCTAAGCTATCATATTTAGCTTTCCCTTTTGGAGCAGAGAAATAGGAAATTTTTTGGAAGTCAGGTTTCTCATACTTTACGTTAGCCCAATCAGGTTCCTCCATTTCTTTCCATACCTTGAAAGCTTTCAATCTCCAGTCAGTCATCCACTGAGGTTCAGATTTTCTTTGAGAAATTGACTTAACAATTTCTTCGTCTAAACCTACAGGAAATGTTTCTGATTCAATATCGGTAACAAAACCATACTCGTATTCCTTTGTTTCTAATTCCTTTTTTAATTCTTCTTCTGTATATGCCATTTAAAAAAATTATAGTGAGAAGCTTTCTCCACAGCCACATGTTCTTGCAGCGTTAGGATTGTTAAAAACAAATCCTTTACCATTTAGTCCACCAGAATATTCAAGAGTTGTCCCAATTAGGTACAAAAAGCTTTTTTTGTCCACAATGATTCTAACTCCATTATCTTCATAGACTTTATCATCTACATTTACTTCATTATCAAAATTTAAATCATATGATAAACCAGAACAACCTCCACTTTTAACACCAACTCTAACATAATCTTTTTTGTGATTATAGCCGTCAGCCTGCATTAAAGAGACTACCTTTGATTTAGCTTGTTCTGAAACTTTTATCATTTTATAAAATCAAATCTTTTGCAAATATAATCTATTTAAGTTTTTTAAACTTGTTTTTTAGATATAATACCTTCTTTGTTTGGCCAAGAAATTGTTCAATAATAATGCCAATTAAAGTATATTAGCCAAAAAAAAAAATTGGAAGGTAAAGACAAAAAAAAAGATTTAACTCCCATCTCTGAACTTGGAGAGTTTAAACTAATTGAAGAATTAACTAAAACATTTGAAATTAAAAGTGAATTCACTGACATGGGAGTTGGTGATGATGCCGCTATTTTAGATTTTAAAAAACAAAAAGTATTAATATCAACAGATATGCTCGTTGAAGGAGTTCATTTCGATTTAGCCTACACCCCTTTAAAACATTTAGGCTACAAGGCAGTTGTATCCAATCTTTCTGATATTTTTTCAATGAATGCAAACTGTAGTCAAATAACAGTTAGTGTTGCATTATCAAATAGATTTACACTGGAATCTATCGAAGAATTATATCTTGGAATAAGAGCAGCTTGCAAGAAATTTAATGTTGACCTTGTAGGAGGAGATACTACAAGCTCAAACAAAGGTCTTATAATAAGTATTACTGCTATTGGTCACGCAAAAGAAAAACTTATTTCAAAAAGAAATGGAGCTAAATTAAATGATCTGGTTGTTGTTTCTGGAGATTTAGGAAGTGCTTATATGGGTCTTCAAATCTTGAAAAGAGAGAATGAAGTTTTTAAAGTAAATCCCAATAATCAACCTGATTTATCAAATTATACTTATCTACTTCAAAGACAATTAAAGCCAGATGCGAGAAAAGATGTAATTGAATTTTTTGAAAAAAACAAAATAATTCCAACTTCAATGATTGACATAAGCGATGGTCTTTCATCTGAAATATTACACATATGCAAAAATTCGAATGTAGGTTGTAACATTTATGAAGATAAGATTCCAGTGAGCGAAGAGTTAAAGGCAGCATGTGAGGAATTTAAGTTGCATTCTACAACCGTTGCGATGGGTGGAGGTGAAGATTATGAATTACTTTTTACTATTGATCAAAAAGATTTTGATAAAATAAAAAGTAGTCCTGACCTTACAGTTATAGGTCATATAACACAAGATTCTGAATCAATCAACTTAATAACAAAAGCAGAGCAGAGTGTACCAATTACCTCTCAAGGCTGGAAATCATTTTAACTTAAGATTAATATTATCTTTTTGAATTTAATGGACCAGTATTTGCACATTACATATTAAATAATAATGTATTTTTGAACTCCAAAATAATTGATCTATGGAAAGTGTTTTTTTGATTAAAGCTTTACAACTAATTTTAAGTTTAGCAATCCTAGTAGTTTTACACGAACTAGGACATTTTATTCCCGCTAAGTTATTCAAAACAAAAGTTGAGAAGTTTTATCTTTTCTTTGATTGGCCATATTCATTGTTCAAAAAGAAAATTGGTGAAACAGAATACGGAATTGGAATTCTTCCACTTGGGGGATATGTTAAGATTGCTGGAATGATTGATGAGAGTATGGATACTGAACATCTAAGCAAAGAACCACAACCTTGGGAATTTAGATCAAAACCTGCTTGGCAAAGATTGATTATAATGCTTGGAGGAGTTACTGTAAATGTAATCTTAGGTTTTGCTATTTACATGATGGTGGCGTTTGTTTGGGGAAAACAAATAGTAACAAGCGATAATCTTCCTGATGGTTACGAAGTTAATGAAATAATGAAGCCATATGGATTTCAAGACGGTGACAAGATCCTAAAAGTTAATGGTGAGAAATTTCAAGATGTTCAAGAAATTTCAAAATATTTGTTTTTAAGAGACGTTAGTACAGTTACTGTTCAGCACAGAACAGGTCAAGTTGAAAGATTAAATATTCCGGAAAACATTGGACATGTAATGATGGAAAGTGGAGCAACTAATCCATTTTCTCCCCTTTGGGCACCTGTAATTGGTGAAATTGAACCTAATTCTGAAGCATTAAGAAATGACATAAAAAAAGATGATAAAATAGTTTCTATTAATGGAAATGAGATTGTTAAGTGGCAAGATTTATTAGGAATTTTAGATAACCCTGACTCTAAAGAACTTAGTATTGAAATACTTAGAGATGGTATATTATTAAATAAAGAAGTTTCGTTAGAAGAAAATGAACCGCTTGGAGTTTACCCTAAAACCCCAAGTATTTCTTCTACCAAAATCAATTATACACTCTTTGAAAGTATCTCCGAAGGATACGACAAAGCATATTGGATTTTAAGTGATTACATTAAACAATTTGAATACGTGTTTACTCCAAAAGGAATAACACAACTAGGAGGGTTTGGAGCTATAGGAAGTATATTTCCTGCAAGTTGGGATTGGCAAAGGTTTTGGGAATCAACTGCATTACTTTCATTAATATTAGCTTTTATGAACGTTCTTCCTATTCCTGCATTAGATGGAGGTCACGTGATGTTTCTATTGTATGAGGTATTTGCTGGCAAAAAACCAAACGATAAGTTTATGGAATATGCTCAGATTACTGGATTTTTGCTTTTAATTTCATTGGTATTATTCGCTAATGGTAATGATGTATACAGGTATTTTTTTAGTTAAATTTTGATTTAATTAATTTGACTACAATAAAATATAAATTATATTTGCCCTCGCTTTATGCAAACTCCTCCTTAGCTCAGTTGGTTAGAGCATCTGACTGTTAATCAGAGGGTCCTAGGTTCGAGCCCTAGAGGGGGAGCCATATTAGACAGGAGGTCATTTTTGACCTCCTTTTTATTTTTATTCCTCCGTAAAACCTTGCTGGCCAACATAATAGACTTTATCTCTGGAGTGAAAATGTTGTTGCAACTCTCAAAA
>SGZG01000042.1 GCA_004214185.1 Flavobacteriales bacterium
AGATTAGGAGATGCAGAAATTCTTAAAAAAAGAGTTGCTGATATTAAATTTATAGCTCCCAGAAATGTTGCTGGTGTTTTTGGCTCTGCAGGTGGAAATATAGTTAGAGGAAATAAAACTGGTACTTATGCAATTTATGGTGAATTTCCTGAATATATTAAGATTGCAACATCCAAAATTTATGATGGTGGAAGGTTTATCAATGAATCTGATATTCTTGAGGAAAGAAAAGTTTGTGTTATTGGCGAAAGAACTCAGCAGGAACTTTTTGAAGAAGACGAAGATCCAATTGGAAAATTTATAAGTATTAACAAACTAAATTTTAAAGTAGTCGGTGTTCACAAATTTGTTCAAGGAGGCGGTTTTGGAGACGATGGAGATATATATATCCCATTTGCAACATTTAAAAAGATTTTTAACACCGGAGATAAAGTTAATTTCTTTATGATTGCAGCAGATGAAAATGCTAATGGCCTTAAAGTTGAAAAAGAAATCAAATCTACATTAAAACAAATTCATGATATTCATCCCGATGATGAAAGAGCAATTGGTGGTTTTAATTTAGGTGAAATTTTCAAAAAGACAATGAATTTTGCAAATGGACTTACTTTCTTATCACTTGTGGTGGGTATAGCAACTATTCTCGCAGGGGTAATTGGGATTGGAAATATATTGCTAATCTCTGTAAAAGAAAGAACAAAAGAAATAGGAATTAGAAGAGCTTTAGGTGCTACGCCTAGTGAAGTTAGAGCTCAGATAATTTTAGAGTCTGTTTTTTTGACAACTCTTGCAGGAGTTATTGGTATTATTTTAGGATCATTTGTATTGTATGGAATAAATGCTGCTACATTAGACATGACTGACTTCCCATACACAAACCCAACTGTTCCAATTCCTTATGTTCTTGGGGCATTAAGTTTTATGATAATTTTAGGTACACTTATAGGTATAATACCAGCACAAAGAGCAGTTAGTATAAAACCTATAGACGCATTAAGAGAAGAATAACAATTAATTAATATATAATATGAAATATTTGAAATACATTGGTGGATTTGCTTTAGGCTTTGGAATTTTATTTTCTATTGCCTTTTTTGTCAAATCAAATAGTACATCGGCAATCGTTTATGAAACTCAAACTTTGATTAAAGCAACTATTGAGGATAAAATTGTCGCTACTGGAAAGGTTTTGCCTGAAGATGAAGTGAACATTGTACCTCAAATTGCAGGAATAATTCAAGAAATTTATGTTGAAGAGGGTGATGAAGTTTTAGCAGGTGATTTGATAGCTAAAATTAAAGTTGTTCCTAATGAGCAAACCTTGAATAGTGCAGAAGGAAGAGTTAAAAGTGCTCAAATTGTTATGAACAATTCAAAGATTGAATTCCAAAGAAATAAAGTTCTTTACGAAAAAGAAATTATTTCTGAACAAGAATTTAACTCTGCAACCTTAAGATACAATCAAGATATGCAAAATTTAGATAATGCTAAAAGTGATTTACAAATTATAAAACTTGGATCCTCAGGAGGCTCTTCAATAACGAATACCAATGTAAGAGCAACAGTTTCTGGAACCATTTTAGAGATTCCTGTTGAAGAGGGTGATCAGGTCATTCAAGCCAATACATTTAATGCGGGAACTATTATAGCAACAATTGCAGATTTAAATAAAATGATTTTTGAAGGACAGGTTGACGAAGGAGAGGTTGGAAAATTGGTTGTTGATATGCCTTTAGTTGTAACATTAGGTGCAATTGAGGATAAAGAATATGCTGCAAAACTAAGACTAATAGCACCTAAAGGAACTGAAGTTGCAGGTGCAATTCAGTTTAAAATTGAAGGAGAAGTATATTTGGATGATGAATATGTTGTAAGAGCTGGATACAGCGCAAATGCTTCAATAGTTACTGATAAAAAGGTTGATGTTCTAGCGGTTAGTGAAGCACTACTTCAATACGACAACAAAACAAAAAAACCATATGTTGAGATTGAAACTACTTCACAAAAATTCGAAAGAAAAGACGTAAAACTTGGAATTTCCGACGGTGTAAATGCTGAACTAATAGAAGGAATAAAAGTTGGTGATAAAATCAAAGTTTGGAATAGAACTGAGCCAGATAAAAGAGGAGAAGACGAGGATGAAGATTAATTTTAAAGACTAATTAAAAATATGAAAAAGTTTAAAGTATTATTATTGATCTTATTTGTTTCTGGAATTCAATATGCTCAAGAACCTTGGACACTTGAAGCTTGTGTTAATAGAGCTTTAGAAATGAATATTTCAATAAAACAATCCCAATTAGATTATGTTAATTCAGAAATCGAGAAGAAAGGAGCAATTGGAAATTTTTTACCCAACCTTAATGTTGGAGGAAGTCATTCTTGGAATGTTGGACTTAACCAAAATATCACAACTGGTTTACTAGAAAATGTCACAACTCAGTTTTCATCAATGAATCTAAATGTTAACGTTGATTTATACAATGGATTACAAAACGTAAAGAGACTTCATAGGGCAAACCTCTCATTGTTAGCAAGTCAATATCAACTTGAGGATATGAGTGAGAATGTAGCACTACTTGTTGCAAACTCTTATTTACAGGTTCTTTTTAGTAAAGAAGCTTTGGCTGCACAAAAACTTCAACTTGATATAACTCAAAGAGAGCTTGAAAGAACTAAGAAATTGATATCTTCAGGTGTAATTCCAAAGGGAGACATCTATGAGGTTGAAGCTAGTCTGGCTTCACAAGAAAAAAGTGTTGTCGATGCTCAAAATGCTTTTTATCTATCAAAAATTTCTTTAGCTCAATTACTATTGATTGATGATTATGAAAATTTTAAAATAGCGAACGAAAAATATGATATCCCGGTTTCGGATATTTTATCAAAAACACCAACTGAAATTTTTAGTTATGCTGTTGAAAATAAAAAAGATATAAAGCTTATAGAAACTAATGTAGAGATTGCTAAAAAAGATTTAGAAATTTCAAAAGCCTTATCTCAACCAAGATTATCAGCTTTTTACTCTTACAGTTCGAGAATCGGATACAGTGATAGAATAGTCCCAACTGGTGAACTGGATTTTAGAACAATTGGAGTTGTCGAAGGAACTGGCCAGAACGTTGTTGCACCTTATCCGGTTTATGAGACTCAGAATCCATTATCTTTTTCAGAACAATTTGATTTAAATGCTGGACAAAACTTTGGAATTAGCTTATCTATTCCAATTTTAAATAATTTTTCTACTAAAAATAATATTCAAAGATCTAAAATAAATATTTTAAGAAGTGTTAATTCACTTGAACAAAAAAAGTTAGACTTAGAAAACACTGTTAATCAATCATATAATGATGCAAAAGGTGCTATAAAAGCATACCAGGCTTCAGTGAAGTTATTAGCAGCTAGAAAACAAGCTTTCGAATATGCATCTGATAAATTTGAAGTTGGAACAATGAATTCGTTTGATTTTTCACAAGCTAAGCAAAGATATGAATTGGCTCAATTTGAACTGATTAGAACTAAATATGATTATATATTTAAGTTGAAGGTATTAGAATTCTATTTTGGAGTTCCAATCACGGTTGATTAATGTGTTATATTCTTAACATAGAAACTTCTTCAACTAATTGTTCCGTTTCTTTATGTAAAGAGGGTAAATTAATTGCCTTAGAGGAGAAAAATAATGAAAAGTATTCTCACTCCACCAAGCTACATTCTTTTATTTTAGATGTTTTGACCAAGGCTGAAATTGATATAAATGAACTTTCAGCAATTTCAGTCAGTAAAGGTCCAGGTTCTTATACAGGTCTAAGAATTGGTGTAGCCGCTGCTAAGGGATTATGTTTTTCTTTAGAAATTCCTTTAATATCAATATCAACTCTTTTAATATTAGCAAAAAAAATCAATTTAAAATCTGGTTTGATTATACCTGTATTAGATGCAAGAAGAGATGAGGTTTATTGTTCAGTTATTGATTCAAATTTCAATATTATTGAGCCAGACTCCCCAAAAATAATCATCAATAGTTCCTTTGAAGAGTACTTAAAAAACAACAAACTACATTTTATAGGAAGTGGTCAAAAAAAATGTAAAGAGCTAATAAATCCAAATAATAATTTGAATTTTTATCATGAAGATGTTTTGCCCTCTTCAAAAGAAATGGCGGAGCTTTCTTACACTAAATTTATAAATTCAGATTTTGAAGATTTAGCTTATTTTGAACCCGCTTATTTAAAGAATTTTATTCTAGATAGTCTCAACCGTTAATAGCGTTAACTTCTGATATCATCCCTGGTAACATATCTTTTAACATTGCTTCAATTCCACTTTTTAATGTAATTGTTGATGAGGGGCATCCGCTACAAGCTCCTTGAAGAATTACATTGACTTTCTTAGTTTCTGAGTCATATGATTCAAATAAAATATTACCACCATCTGATGCTACAGCTGGCTTTATATTTTCATCAATTATTTTGATGATTTCTTTTGAAACATTATCTATCTTTGTATTATTCTTTTTAGTCTTAACTTTTTTGATGTTTTCCTCAAAAATAATGGTGTTACCATCTTGAATAAAAGATCTGATAAACTCTCTAATTTCCATCACATTTTCTTCCCAGTTGAACTCAATTTTTTTGATTATTGAAACAAAGTTAAAGTCGAAGAATACTTCTTTAACTAATGGAAAACTAAACAATGATTTTGCTAGAGGAGATTCAAGAGTTTCTTCAATTGATTTAAACTCAAAAATATCATCAACAATTTTTTTATTTACCACAAACTTCATCGCATTTGGGTTTGGAGTGCTTTCAGCATAAACACTGACAGGTGAAACTTTTTTAATTTCGTTCTTACTAACTACACCTCCATTATTTAAAAATTCTTCAATTTGAGAACAAATTTCCTCTTGAACATCTGACCATTCCAAAATATTAAGTTTTTCAATATATATCGAATGTTTGTTTAAAATAACTTTTTTTATAAATGGTAAATAAAAAATTTGTTGAATTAAAGGAAACTCACTTGTTTCTTCAATTTTATTAAACTCAATTCTTTTTTCTGAAAGAAAAATATTTGAATAAAATTCCAATTCACTTTCTCTGCTTGTTTCTTTAAACTTAATTATATACTTATTCATTTTAAATTTTTTCTATTATACTGTTTTTTTCTAATACTTTTTCTAAAGCACTAGTTGTAGAATTACAATAAAATATTGATTCAGATTTATCGTTTTGATTTACTAACTTATTTTTATTAATTAGAAATTTAGTTTGTTTTGCAACTGCGATTCCACTATCCAAAATTTTAACATTTCTTGGTAAAATTTTTTTTAAACTTTTTGAAATCAAAGGATAATGAGTGCAGCCTAAAACCAAGTAATCAATATTAGCTGATATCATAGGATCAATGAACAGCTTTAACATTTTTTCTAACTTTTCGCCACTGAATATTCCATTTTCAATTAATTCAACTAAACCTTTTCCATCACTTTCAATAATTTTAATTTCAGAACAATAATCATTAGATGTTATATTGAAAAGGTTACTAGTTAATGTTCCCTTGGTAGCTAAAACTCCAATAACTCCAGTTTTTGTATTGTTAGCAGCTGGTTTAATTGCTGGTTCAACTCCAACAAAAGGAATTTTGTAAGTATTTCTTAAATAGTCAATGGAGTTTGTTGTAGCAGTATTGCATGCGACCACAATTATTTTACATCCTTTTTCAATTAGCCAGTTAGTGTTTTTGGTACTAAAATTTTTAATCTCTTCTTTTGATTTATTTCCATAAGGTGAATTTAAATTATCAGATAGATAGATAATACTTTCGTTGGGCATCAATTTGTTTATCTCATTATAAATGGTTATGCCTCCAATTCCAGAATCAAAAATACCTATGGGTCCGTTTATCATAAAATAAAAATAAAAAAAAACTATCTAAAGAATTAGATAGTTTTTGAGATAAAAGTATGAGAGGATATTAAAATCCTAATTCTTTTTTTACATCTTCCATTAAGTCTTTACCGTCTGCTAAAATTAAACTCCCACCTTGTGTTCCGTCAATTACATAATCAAAACCTTGAGCTCTAGCAACTTTCTGAATAGCAGCTCTAGCTTTTTCTATAAGTGGTCTCAATAAATCGGCTTGCTTTTTTTGAATATCTTGAGAAGCAGTTTGTTGATATTGTTGAATATTTTGCTCCATTCCAGCTAATTCTTTTTGTCTAGCATCATTAGTTACTTGTGTTTGATTTTGAGCGTCAGCTGAGTAAGTTTGAAGTTTTGTTTGGTATTCTTTCATAGATGCATCAATCTCAGTAGCATATGTTTTTTGTAGTTTTTCTAACTGAGCTTGGGCTTCTTTAACTTCAGGCATTTCACTTATAAGAGTTTGGCTATCAATGTGAGCAACTTTACTTTGAGCAGATAAATTTAATGTCAAAAACATTAAGGCAAATACTGATATTAAATTTTTAATAGTTTTCATTTTATTTTCTTTTTAGTTTTTTTGTTTTTTTCTTGAATTTAATAGACTATCTCTTTTCTTTTGATAGGCTTTTCTTTTTTCTTCTCTTTGTTTTAAAATTAATTCTCTTCTTGATTTAAAATCTTTTTCCTTTTCTGCTTTTTTTTCCTCAAGAAGTTTCTTTTTTTCTTCTTTTTCAGAATTCAACTTATCATCGTCAAACTCAAGATTTAGTTCGCTTATTTTTTTATCTCTCAATAAACTACTTAAAACCAGTTCGCTAATATCGTATTTTTTTTCGGAATATAGAACTATAGCATCAGCAGATTGATCAAATATTTTATCAAATTTTCGTTGTTTAGCAATTTTCTGAACAACATTTAATACTTGATCTTGAATTGGCTTAATCAGTAATAGTTCCTGAACAACCCAATCCCCATTTACACCAAATCGTTTCTCTGTGTAGTTTTTAAGTGATTTTTGTTCAAATTCTATTTCAGATAGCCTATCCTCAATTAATTCTTTTGTAAGTAATGGCTTTTCAAGATCTAAACTATCTTTTAATTTAAGAATATATTTAGATCTTAGCTCAATTTCATCTTTCCAATTGCTCATCTTTTCATCTAATTGCTCGTTCGCTAATTTATATTCATCCATTTGAGAAAGAATATATTCCATGTCAATTATACCTATCCTTTCACTTTTTTGACTAAAAAGGTTATGACTCAATAATATAATTACCGATAATATTATTAAATTTTTCATTTCTGTGATCTAAAAATCTAAAAATTTTGTCCGAGCACAAAGTGTGTTTCCCATCCGTGGGAATCTAACACACCATCATAAGGACTATCAAATCCATATCCAAAGTCAATACCTAAAAGACCAAAAGCTGGCATGAATATTCTTACTCCTAGTCCTGCAGACCTTTTAGAATTAAAAGGATTAAAATCTCTAAAATTATTGTATCCATTTCCAGATTCTAGAAATGTCAGAGCAAATATTGATGCTGCAGGTTTTAGGGTTATTGGATACCTAAGTTCAAGTGAAAATTTGTTATAAATTGTGGATCCATCTCGATCCGAAAGAGCTTGGTTTGTATATCCTCTTAGTGCAACAGTTTCCCTTCCATCCATTGCATATTGAGACATACCATCTCCACCAAGATAAAATCTGTCAAATGGAATAACTCCTCTATCATTATTATATGCACCTAAAAAGCCGAATTCTGCATGTGTTTTTAAAACTAGCTTATCTATAATTCTAGTGTACCAACTCCCTTTGAATTTTATTTTATAAAATTCTAACCATTTGAATTTTTCTTGGTCAATTTTTGCTTGATCTGGAGATCCGTCTTCGTTTTGATATTCAGCCTGGTTTTCTAAATCTCCATAATCTATGTCATTGAAAAGAGAATAAGGTAAGGACAATTTTGCGCTAATTGAAAACTGAGATCCTCCTAAAGGGAAAATAGGATTAACATAAGTATTATCCCTGGTTAGATTAATTTGATAAAATATATTATTAGATTTTCCGTCTCCAAAAGTAAACAGGCCTGTGTAATAATTATTCAAATTATAGTATTGATATCCGATCGATTGGCTTAAAATAAAATAATCATCAGGAACCCTAAGCTTTTTTGCAAGTCCTATTTGAGCACCTGAAATTTCAAAGAACTGATCTTTGTTTGCCCTACCAGTTAAATAATTAAATCTGTATTGTTTTGTTCTTGAAATAGATGTTGAAAATGATACCGGTTGTCTACCTCCTAACCATGGTTCAGAAAATGAAAAACTAGATGTATTGTAGAATCTGTTAGCCTGTAATCTTAATGATAAAGATTGACCATCTCCCATAGGTAATGGTTTATATTGAGATTTGTCTTTTAGCCCCTTTAAAGAAAAATTATTAAATGAAAGTCCTAATGTTCCAATAAATCCACCACCACCGTAACCACCTTGAAGCTCAACTTGACTTGCACCCTTTTCAACTAGACCATATTCAATATCAACAGTACCTGCGTTGGGATCAACATTTTTAAAATCAGGACTGATTTGTTCAGGGTCAAAATAACCAATTTGTCCAAGCTCTCTAACTGTTCTAACAACTTGGTCTTTACTGTATAAATTTCCAGGTTTTGTTCTAAGTTCTCTATAAATTACATGATCTTTGGTCCGAGTATTACCAACTACACTTATTTTATTAAAATATGCAGGCTTACCCTCTACTATTCTAACTTCAAAATTTATCGTATCGTTTTCAACAGAAACTTCA
>SGZG01000043.1 GCA_004214185.1 Flavobacteriales bacterium
CATGGTGAATTTTATAAATCACTAAACTATTACTCAAAAGTTGATAATATCGAATATAATTCAACTCAAGAATTGCTTGCTAAACTTAAGTTGTATGATCAGGTTATTGTTGGTTTTCATAAATCTAATAAAGATCCGTTTCAATCATATAAATTTTCTAAAAAAGAGCTAGAAATTTTAAATATAATTTCTAAAGAAAGCAATGTTATTTTAAATGTATTTGCCAAACCATATGCATTAATGGATTTAAAAATTGATAATATTTCATCAATTCTTATTTCATATCAAAATAATACTACAGCTCAAAGTAAATCTGCACAAATCATCTTTGGTTCAATTGGATCAAAAGGAATACTTCCAGTCACAATAAATAAATCTTTTCCTGTAAACACCTCTATTAAAACGAAAAAACTTAATAGATTAAGTTATGGCTTACCTTCTTCAAAAATATTTAACATCCAGAACTTAAAAAAAATTGACTCAATTGTAGATTATGCAATTAATCAAAAAATGACACCTGGTGCTCAAGTTTTAATTGCTAAGGATGGTAAGGTTTTTTTTAACAAGTCATATGGATTTAAAACATATAAAAACAATGAATCTGTAAAATGGAATGATCTTTATGATGTTGCATCTTTGACCAAGATACTTTCATCTGTTCCTTTACTGATGAATGAGTTTGAAAATGGATCAATAACAGATGAAACTAGGTTGTCAGATATTATTAATGATATCAACTTAAAAGATAAATCAAATCTTTCATTGAAAGAAATGTTATCTCATCAATCAGGTTTATTTCCTTGGATTCCATTTTATGAAGAAACTATTGACAGTCTATCAAAATACCCTCTTGACACATTCTACAGTAAAAAAAAAACAATAATTTCTTTGTTAATGTAAATAGAGAACTTTTTTTAAAAACCTCCTTTTTAGATACTATACATAAAAGAATCATAAACAGCCCTATCTCTAACGAAAAAACTTACGTTTATAGCGATTTGCCTTATTATTTTTTTAAGTATTTTTTAGAAAATAAATACAACAAATCCCTTGACGTTATATTAAAAAATACATTATTAAAAAAAATAGGTGCTAATAATACAACGTATAAACCTGTTGACTTTTTTAAGAAACAAAGAATTGTTCCCTCTGAGATTGATCTTTATTTTAGACAAGATACATTAAGAGGTTATGTACATGATATGGGAGCAGCAATGCAAGGCGGAATAGGAGGACATGCAGGAATTTTTTCTAATTCAAACGATGTGGCAAAGATTATGCAAATGTTTATACAGGATGGTAATTATGGAGATCAAATATTTTTTTCTAAATCTACAATTGACTATTTTAACAAATGTTATTATTGTGAGAAAGGAAATAGGAGGGGACTAGGTTTTGATAAGCCACAGATTGATGACAGTTCACCAACTTGTGGATGTGTTCCGATGTCTAGTTTTGGGCATTCAGGATTTACTGGCACATATGCTTGGGCTGATCCTGAAAACCAGATTGTTTACATATTTCTATCAAATAGAACATATCCTTCAATGGAAAACAATAAACTCTCTAATAATAATATTAGAACAGAGATTCAAAGAGTTATATATAATTCTTTAAAATGATTTAAATGAAAATAGCGATTGTATGTTACCCAACATTTGGTGGGAGTGGAGTTTTAGCAACAGAATTAGGAATGTCCTTAGTTGAGCATGGTCATGAAATTCATTTTATTGCATATAAAAAGCCTGTAAAACTAACAGGATTAAATGAAAAGTTACATTTTCATAAAGTAAATGTTCCAGATTATCCACTTTTTAGTTTTGTGCCTTATGAACTAGCATTATCAACTAAGCTTGTAGAAATTGTAAAAAAATACTCAATTGATTTATTACATGTTCATTATGCCATTCCACATGCTTATGCAGCATATATGGCAAAAAAAATGTTAGAAGACCAATCAATTAAAATACCAATAGTAACCACTTTACACGGAACTGATATAACTTTAGTTGGAAACCATCCATCCTATAAAACAGCAGTTACTTTTAGTATAAATAAATCTGATATAGTTACATGTGTTTCCAATAGTCTTAAAGAGGATACCTTAAATCAATTTGAAATTAGAAATAAAATAAGAGTAATTCCAAATTTTATAGACATTAATAAATATATTTTACAGCAAGATTTATGTAAAATTGAAAATCCTATTGCTAGTGATGAATTAATCGTCTCTCATGTTAGCAATTTTAGGTCTGTTAAAAATGTTTTAAACGTAATAGAAATATTTTACAATATTCAAAAAGAATTAGATGTAAAACTACTTATGATAGGTGAGGGGCCTGATAAATCCAAAGCTGAGAAAATGTGCGAGGATTTAAAAATTAGTCATTTAGTTAAATTTTTAGGAAACTCTAGTCAAGTCGAGAAAAACTTGTGTCATTCAGATTTGTTTTTATTACCATCATCAACTGAAAGTTTTGGTCTTGCAGCTCTTGAAGCAATGGCATCAAAGGTAGCAGTAATCTCCTCAAATGTCGGAGGCCTTTCTGAAATTAACATAAATGGTAAAACAGGTTTTACATCTGATTTTGACAATATTGATTATATGACATCAAAATCAATAAATCTATTGAAATCAAATACACTTTTAGAAAAATTTAAAGAAAATGCTTTTACAAAAGCATTAGACTATGACATAAACAAAATTGTACCATTGTATGAGAAAGCTTATGAAGATGCATTAAATAATGCTAGATAGTTTCCAAAAACGAGTCAAATACCAAAACTTTTTTCCATAATTTTTTTGCGATAGATATGAATTTCTTGTGAGCATCTTCATTTTGATATTTTTTTTCATCCTCATAACTATCAAATGTAAAAATTAAACAGTACTGATATGTATTTTCAATTATATCTCTTTTTTTTGTGTTAGCAGGTCTTCCTAAATGAATTTTTTTTGCAAATTGAGTGTTTTTGACCAGAGTTTTTATAGCCTTTTCAAATTGATTTACATCATTTTTATTTTCAGGATTATTTAACCATAAATAAACACTATGAACAATTTTACCGTTAATGACTCTTGAATTATCAAAATTGTTAAAGTTCTCTGTTTTCATCAAATAAAATTATTTTGGATTGTATATTTTTCTAGCACTTTTATAAACAAAATCTTTATCAAATGACATTTTTTTTGTTTTAAACTCTGAATAAAGTTTCATTTGGTCGGAATAGTGTTTAGAGTCTTCGTGATCACTAGAACCATAAGAGATTATCGATTCTATTTCAGTTCCTTTCTCACTGAATTTAGCAAACTGAATGTAAGATTCACCATGTGTAACTTTAATTTTACCATTCTTGTGAGTCGAGGCATTCATTGCTGTTATAACATCAGGCATTCCCCAAATCGGAATTTCTTTATTTCCTCTTACTAATTTTTGATAATCTCCAAGTTTAACTTTTGTTGTTTCAAAATATTTTAGCATTTGTTGTTTCACTTCAAGAAGAGATTGTGCTAAAATATCTTCACCAAATTTTCTGTTGATATAGTCTTTCCTATAATATTTTATAAGATTATAGTAAAATAGTGCATAAGTTCCTGCTCCAACAGACTCAATATTTGTTTTTCTGTCCCAGTTTTGTATTTCAATTAATAAATCTTCAATTTCTGGGTAATCCTTTGGATTCATTTCAAAGAGGTTATTCACATCCATAAAACTGTAATTAAAAGGTTCTGGAAATGAGTTATCGTATTTAATTGCTTTAAATTTATTATAATCAATGCTTTTATGTTCATTTATTAGATTGAATATTCTAGTACTTCTGTTATTATCGTATTCTTCATATCCCATATTTTTATCAAAATTTAGGGAATCTGGATTTTCAGAAAGAGAAGTAGATTTAAATGGACTGTGATTAGCATTGTAAACATATCCAGACTCCGGACTAATTACCTGAGGAAGTTCTTCTGTTGTGTAATACTCACTCCAGAGAGTTCTTTTGGTATTTCCTGGAACAATTTTTTTCCAATTGTAGGAATTATTTCTTTTTGGGATTATTCCATTGGAAATGTAAAAAATTGTATCATTTTTATCAGCATATCCAATATTATATCCTGGAATTTGATTCATTTTAAGAATATTATAAAATTCATTAAAATTCTTTGCTTTGTTCATTTTCCACCATTGTTCTAATCCTCTAACATGAAATAATGATGCTGTTCTAACAGAATAATACCCATTCTTATTTTTTAGAGTTGGCCCATAAACACTTTCGTAGTATTTTCTTTTGACTTTTATAGGAATACCAAAAAGTTTAATATAAGCTGAGGCTTTAAATGTTTTTAATTTTAAAATTTGATCGTCAAACTTATATCTTTTTTTATCAACCATTTCGAGCTGAAAAATATCAGTTTTGTCGGGGTAGTTAACAGTGTGGGTCCAACCCAGATTTTCATTTGTTCCTGTTAATATGCATGGTGCCCCTGCAAAGGTTGCTCCAATTATATTGGTTCCTTCTTCACTAACTAAATGTGCTTCATACCATGAAGTTGGACCATCAAGTGGCTGATGAGTATTAATTCCCAAATAAGTTTCTCCGTTCTTGGTTATTTTAGTGCTAAAAGCAAATAAATTAGATCCAAGTTTATTTTCATCTAAAAATGAAATATTACGTGTTTTGTTTTCAAAAATTGATCTTAATGCTTTATCACCTTCACTTGAAATGAAAAGTTGTAAGAATGAATACTTTAACATTTTTTTTGTGGTTATAGGGAAAAGTTTTTTTATCAGTATTTGATCAGGGTTTAATTCAGCAAATTTGTTGATACCTTGAGCATATGCCTCTGCTATTTTCATGAATTTTTTATCAATAGTATTGAATAGGCTATCAACAACATAATCTGATCTAATTAGTTGACTTATAAAATCTACTGGTGCTGCTTTGATACCAAGATGCTTGCTTAAAAGTCCATTTCCTGCAAGGTATGCCTCTTGAATGGTTTTAAAATCATCTTCAGAGTGTGCCCATGCTAATCCGTATGCAACATCAGCATCTGTTTTTCCATATATGTGTGGGACCCCGTATTCGTCTCTTACAATTTCAACATCTTGAGGATTTACCTGAGAATTTAAAAGATTAAAAGATAAAAATGCTAGGAGTAATTTAATTATTTTCATGTCTTATAGTTTTCAATAATCATACCGGTAATTTAATGAATTATTATTTTAAGATTATATTAGTGGAGTATTTACTATGAATAATTTTATTACTGGTCGAATTAAAGCAATTTATTATTCAATAAAAGGTGCTTTTCTATTACTGAAAACAGAACATTCCATTCAAGCACAAACTATCATCTCTTTATTTTTTATTGCTTTAGGTTTTTATTTTGATATTTCTAAAAATGAGTGGATATTTCAGATTTTGGCAATTTGTTTAGTTTTAGTTGCTGAATCTTTAAATACTGCCATCGAAAAGCTTTCTGATTATATTCAACCTAAGTTCGATAAAAAGATAGGATTTATTAAAGATATAGCTGCTGGATCTGTTTTTTTTGCAGCAATTTTTGCTTTGTTTATTGTATACACAATCTACTGGGACAAAATTTTATAATAAGAACGGAAAAATAGCTTTTCTTTTTTTTGGGTATTTTTCAAATTTATTTAAATACCATTTATGATGTGCAAGACTTCTTGGAACAAGATTACAGCATGTCCATATTAAAAAAGATAAACTGGCGAGGTTGAAAGTCATAATTGAAAACCCAAGCCATTCAATTATTTCTCCAAAAAAATTTGGACATGAAATATATTTAAAAAAACCTCCTTTTGGAATTTGATATCCTTCTTTGTTTCTCCTTAGTTTTATTAGTTTATTATCGCTGTAAACATTAATATAGAATCCAATTAAAAATAGAAATAATCCAAAATATATTAGAAGATAGTTTAAAGATTCAATATTTATTAAAGCAATAAAGTAACCATTAAAAAATCCATTTATTTTATTAAAAAAAAATGCAGAACATGCTATTGTTAAAGGCATTTTTTTTCCTTTGGTTTTAATTCTAAAGGGGTAAATTATTGTTCTATTGAAGTAATGTATTACCCAGATAGATATAAAAAGTAAACTCAGATCATATGTTGATTCAAACAAAAAATATACGATTGGACATACAACTAGGGCTGGAAGCTCCATTATTATCCATCCTAATTTGTTATCAATCATAATTCCCCATCTTTTGGATGAATGTCTTCCATAGGGAGCCTTGAAAATTAAGTTTATTGGGAAAATAACTAAACCAAGTGCAATCCAATATATAATTAGCTCTTCCAAAATTTTAAATTATTTGTTCGTATGCTTATTTAACATAAATTAATTTATTAATTTAATTAAAAAAAATTATCAAAACAGCAAGTTTTAATATACTAAAGAATACAGAAATTGATGGGGGAGTATCAATAAGTTTATTTCCATCAAATTTTTCAGAAATTATATATGAATACAAAGCCCTTGCTCCAAGTTGGAGATTGTGGGATAATTTTAAAAAGAAAAAAATTTCAGAAGAAAAATTTATTATTGAATATAATAATATGTTAAATGACTTAAATTCCAAAAATGTTTTAGAGCATTTGAATTTTTTAACAGGTGGAGTTGAGCCAATACTAATGTGTAAATGTGGAAAAACGAAGTTCTGTCATAGACATTTAGTTGCCGAGTGGTTGGAAAGAGAATGTGGAATTATAATTCAAGAACTTAATTTGACTGATTATGAAAGGAAAAATGGTTATTTGGTAAAAAAGAAAAATCCATCTTTATTTCCGGACTAATTTAAAACTACATTAAACAAATATTCCTCGAAGTTTTTTGAATTTTCAATATGAGGAAGGTGTCCTGAGTTAGGGACTATATATTCAAACCTATTAGGAATTAGTTTATTTAACTTACCTTTTATTTTATTATATACAACTACTGAATCACTGTCTCCCCATATGGTATAGACTTTCATGTTTGAATCACTTATTTCTTTGAGTTCAAAATCTAAATTAACATGATTTTTTCTTGTCGATATTAATGCTCTTGCAAAACCTTTATATTTCAGCAAAGTTTCATATTTATCATCCCATTTTGGATAATTTTCTGGGTTTTTGAAATCAGATAATTGACTCTTAGATATTGTTGGATAGTTGTTTTCAATAAAATTTGATATTTCTAATTCAGATACTGATTTATCTTTAATTTCAACATGTTCTCTAAAGCTTGAGGATGAAACATAAACAAGCTTATTTACAATATTTGGTTTTATATCTGCTACTTTTGTAATTACCCGACCACCATTTGATAGGCCAATAAAACTAGCATTCTTAATCTCAAGTTCATCAAGAAGTTCAATAACTTGATTAGCAAATAAACTGTCCGAATATTCAACCATTGGATTTTCGGAATAACCCCTTCCATATAAATCTATTCTTATAGCTTTAAATCCTTTTTCTTTTGCAGCATTATATGTTTTGTCCCATATATAGGACGGTACAGAATAACCATGTATAAATACTAAAACGTTATCACTCTTTCTATTTTCAATCTCGTAATAAGTGAAACCGTGTGAAAGTTCAGTAAAAAATCCTGTCTGAGTAGAATCTCTAAAGGTTTCATCTTTTGTTATGTACTCGTAGGTATTTTTTTTACAAGAAAAAAATGTTAAGCAGATAAAAATTAAAAAATATTTCTTAAACATTGATTGATAATAAAGTTATTTTTACAATATAAGAAATATACGTTTGAATAATAGAACTTTAGGATTTTTAGCAGCATTTGGAGCAACCCTAATTTATGGTTTAAACCATACTATAGCTAAAAATGTAATGCCAACTTATATAAGTCCATTTGGATTCATCCTCTTGAGAGTTTTAGGAGCTTCCTTACTATTTTGGCTATTAAGTTGTTTTATAAAATCTGAAAAAATAGATAAAAAAGATTGGCCTAGATTGATTTTATGTTCTTTTTTGGGAATGGTAATTAACATGTTAGCTTTTTTTAAAGGGTTAGAACTTTCAACACCTGTTAATAGCTCAGTTATTATAACAATTTCCCCAATTATTGTTTTTATTTTTTCAGCTATTTTGTTGAAAGAAAAAATCCTCTTTCTAAGAACTATTGGTATTATTTCAGGTTTTATTGGAGCTTTAATATTAGTTCTTTATAATAACAAAACAGGAATAAATGCACCAAATATTCCTCTGGGAAATATATTATTTATTGTAAATTCTTTTGCATATGGTCTATATCTTGTATTAGTAAAACCACTAATCGAAAAATATAATATTGTAACATTGTTGAAATGGTTATTTTTAATTTCAATATTTTTAAACCTGCCAATCACTTACAATGAATTTATGGATGTTAAATGGTGTCAATTGCCACTTTCAGAGGCTATAATACCAATGATATTTGTGGTTGTTGGAACAACATTCTGTACTTATTTGTTCAATGCATATGCTCTAAGAACCTTGTCTCCATCAACAGTAAGTTCTTTTATCTATCTTCAACCAATTGTTGGGATCGTTTATGCTATTTCAACAAAAAGTGATTCTTTATCTTTTATTAGCATCGTCGCAATGCTTCTGATTTTTCTTGGTATTTTTTTAGTAACAAAAAAAAGACCATTTTTTGAAAAAAATAGTCTTTTATAAAATCTTT
>SGZG01000044.1 GCA_004214185.1 Flavobacteriales bacterium
TTGTCATAAACTTTAAGTATAAATCAATTGACAAAAGAAAAAAAATATATAAATCAATTAAAAAATATGGTTTAATATTAGAGTCTAAAAAACCTTATGAAAATCAATTATCATCATGGATAAATAGTAATCTAAAAGAAAAAGGATATAAAATAGATTTTAAAGCTGCTCAAATGTTAGTTGACTATTTGGGTTGTGATTTAAAAATGATTAATAATCAGCTTGAAAAATTAACACTATTAAGCCCTAAAGATAATTTTATAAACCCAGAATTAATTGAACAGAATGTAGGAATTAGTAAAGATTTCAATGTTTTTGAATTAAGAAAAGCTATTGGAAGTAAAAATTTAAAAAAAGCTCTCCAGATTAGTAATTATTTTAACAACAATCAAAAAACTTATCCCGTTACATATGTTCTAGGATCAATTTTTAATTATTTTATACAAATCTTTCAATTACATAGTATTAAAAACAAATCTGAAAGTAATATTTCTAATAAACTTGGTATTAATAAATTTTTTGTTAGTGAATATCAAAAGGCTTCTGCTCTTTATCCAATGAAAAAAATTTCAAAAATAATTTCTTTAATCAAAGACACAGATCTCAAAAGTAAGGGTTTTAATTCGAGTAATTCAACAAACCAAAGATTGTTAGATCAGTTGATTGTTGAAATTATGTCTTAGATCAATTCGGGATATTTTCCTGGATCGTATTCATTCATGATTTTATATGCTAACTCAACAATATCATCCGATGATGGTTTTGAAAAATAATCTCCATCAGTTCCATATGCAGGTCTATGTTCTTTTGATGTAAGTGCAACTGGTTTAGAATCTAGAAATTCATAACCATTTTTATCTTGAAATATTTTATTTAATATGTATGATGATGCTCCACCAGGAAGGTCTTCATCAACAATTAACAACTTATTTGTTTTTTTTAAACTTTCAGTAATAAGATTATTTAAATCAAATGGAATTAATGTTTGTATATCAATCAACTCACATTGTATGTTTAAATCAGAAAGTTCTTCACAAGCTTTTTCAGCTAATCTTAAAGTTGAGCCATAAGAAACAATAGTGATATCGTTACCTTTTTTTATGTATTCCGAATGACCCAAAAGAACAGTATATTCAGAAAGATTTTCAGGCTCATTTTCCTTTAACCTATAACCGTTTAGCGATTCAATTAAAATTGCAGGCTCTTCGCATTTAAGTAAGGTATTGTACATTCCTGCAGCCTGAACCATGTTTCTAGGAACTAATATATTAATCCCTCTCAATGTTGATAATAAAGCGCTCATTGGTGAACCTGAATGCCATATTCCCTCTAATCGATGCCCTCTTGTTCTTATTATAAGTGGAGCAATTTGCCTACCATAAGTTCTATAGTGTAAAGTTGCCAGATCATCACTTAAAATTTGTAAAGCATATAAAACATAGTCTAAATACTGTATTTCTGCAATCGGTCTAAAACCTCTAAGAGCTAAACCAATTCCTTCTCCAATTATAGATGCTTCTCTAATTCCACGGTCTGAAACCCTTTCATAACCATATTTTTCTTGTAATCCCTCGAGTCCTTGATTTACATCACCAATCTTTCCAGAGTCTTCACCAAAAATCACTAAATTATCATACTTGTTGAGTAGTTTGTCAAAATTATTTCTTAAAACAATTCGTCCATCTACTTTTTTAGAGTGAGAAAAAACAGGATCAATTCTTTCAACATTTTTATGACTCGTTTTATATTCGTTGTATAATTTAGACCCATAGACTTCATTTTGATATTTTATAAATGATTTTACCCAATCTTTTAATTCATCTATTAAATTACATCTATGTCCATGTAAATGTCTAATAACTTTCCTAGCGTTAGATAAAATGTCTTTTTTATTTGGTTCTTTTATTCTAATTAATTGATTTTTGAAACTATCAACTGATTTATTACTATATTTTTTTGATAAAGAATCTAAAGTTTTTAAATATTCAATTTTTAATTGTGAAATTGGTTCTATGTAGGTTTCCCAAGCATCTTTCTTTGAATTTTTTACAAAATCTTTACAATTAAATTCAATTTTCAATAGTTCTTGATTGTCTGAAATTCCATTTTCTATTATCCATTCCCTCATCTTAAGATTACAATCAAATTCATTTTCCCAATCTAATCTTTCTTTTGACTTGTATCTTTCATGTGAACCAGATGTTGAATGGCCAATGGGTTGGGTTAATTCAACTACATGAATAATCACAGGAATGTGTTTATCTCTTGCTATGTCACTTGCTTTTTGATATGTTGTAATAAGATTTGGGTAATCCCAACCCTTAACTTTTAATATTTCAAAACCGTTGGATTGGTCATTCTTTTTGAATCCTGATAAAGCCTCAGAAATACTTTCTTTGATGGTTTGATCTTTGTTTTCAACAGAAATACCGTAACTATCATCCCATATACTAACTACCATTGGAACCTGATGAACACCAGCGGCATTGAGAACTTCAAAAAAAAGACCCTCGCTCGTACTAGCATTCCCGATAGTTCCCCATGCAATTTCATTACCGTTTTTTGAAAATTTTTCAGAATTTTTTATGTTAAGTTTTCGATAAAGTTTTGATGCTTGAGCTAATCCAAGCAATCTGGGCATTTGTGATCCCGTACATGAAATATCAGAACTTGAATTTTTGAGATTTATAAGATCTTTCCAAGATCCATCTTTGTTTAAAAAAGGTGTGTTAAAATGTGCTCCCATTTGACGTCCAGCAGACATTGGTTCCTCATTTATGTCATTATTTGCATATAAACCAGAGAAAAGTTGTTTAACACTTAACTCTCCTATTGCCATCATGAATGTTTGGTCACGATAATAACCAGATCTGTAATCACCATTTTGAAAAACTTTAGACAAAGCAATTTGGGGAAGTTCTTTGCCATCTCCAAAAATACCAAATTTGGCTTTTCCGCTTAAAACCTCTCTACGACCAAGTAAACTTGCTTCCCTACTTGTAACAATCATCTTATAATCATCTAAAACTTGTTTTTTGAAAGTTTCAAATGATATTTCTTTGTTAAGGTCTATGTTACTTTCCATAAGGAAATTTTGGAATGCAAATTTAAAAAAAAAAGACCTTGAATCCTATTTTAAATCTAGAACCATCTTCTAGAAATTAAACCAGATAAGGTTTTTGGATCAAAAGAGATTCTAAATCTTACTTTACTTAAATAATTTTCTTGATTTAACTCATAACCAATAGATGAGTAGACAGGAAGAAAAAGCTCAAAATAATCAGTTAAAATATTTAATCTTACACCAGACTCATAATCAAATTTCATTCGTTTATTTGAATTTTTAATAAATGCTATTCCGCTATATCCCTCAATCCATTGCCAAATTGTTATACCTCCATTTAAAGCTACTATATAATCATTGGCATAAGGTGTATTTATTTTTGATTTAAATCCACCCTCTGAGCCAATATACTGCTGGCTGTAAAAGCCTGTATTCTCAGACCTACCTAAAAGATTTGCACTAAATAAATAATCTCGAGCTCTATATGTGGAAAAACTAAAATAATCACCACTTGTTTTGTTTGAAATAAATTTTCCAGCAAAAAATCTCAAATTATATTGTCTATTATCTTTATAAAAATTTCTATAATTCAATGTAACAGAAGATTTTATAAATTTTTTATTTATTTGTAAATCTGTTTTTATATTAAACGCCTTTTCAACTGTAGAATTTGAAGTAACATATTTGATGTTAAAAATATTATAATTTGGATATTCTGAGAAATACGAGTTTTCTTCTCTAAAAATACTTACGTATCTAAAACTTAAAAACTTTCGTGAATTGGATCTTAAATTTTTGTCTCTAAATGTTAATAAAATAGAGGGAAAAAAAGTATTATAAGATAGGTCATCTTTATAATGAAAAGTTGAGGCACCAAAAAAATAGTCTGTGCTAAAAAGATCATTATTCTTATTTTTATTGTAATTAGTATATCTAAAATTTACTTTACCTAAAATTTCATTTTGTTTCGTTGAATAGTAAGGGACAATTTTGTAAATAAATGGTTTTCTTATTATTGAACTGTTAGAAAATGATACTCCAGGCATTAATCCATCATAAAGATTATAGTTAAATAATGGTATGTAATTTACTTTTATCGTTTGTTCTTTATCAAAATCATTAAAGAGAACAAATTTTAATTTTTTTCTAAATCTTTCTGTTGATGATATATTATTTGAAAAATTACTTTCAGAAAAATATTTGTTTGGATTGATTTTTATTTTAGAATTAATTTTGGTTTCAATAATTGTATCTTTTTCTTTAAAATTTAACCAAAAGCTACTTGATTTATCATTTTGAGATAATGATAGTTTTATTGGGATTTTTAAATTTGTTGAATTTGAAATTAGAAATTGAGTTGATTTTTTTGATGATTTGATTTTTTTTACAAAAAAGTCAATATTACCATCATATTTCAAAAAATCATTAAACCATTGTGATCCATGATTTTTGTTAATGATTTCTAATAACGTTTTATTACTGTAACTTTTGAGTTTATTTGTTTTTGAAAATTCATGAATATTATCGATAATTTTATTATTCCCTAAAAAGTCATTAAGCATATCTAATGCGAGTCCTGATTTGTAGGGGTTGATAATTTTATAATTCACTCTTGTTAAGGAGTCAAGTGGAGTTTTGATCGGTTGGTTTATATTTCTACTTGAAATTATATTATCAAATAACCTAAACTGCTCCTTAAATTTATATTTTGAGTATTCTCTATTTTTTAAAAAAGACAGTTCAGAAAACTTTCCAATCAACTTTTTATCAGGATAATTACTATTTATATAATCAATTAATAGAAATGTTTCTATGCCTTTATATTCCCAGTAATCAACTCGTTTATGGATAGGAAAAGAATTATTAATATACTGTTGAATGATTTGTTTAAGAATATTAATCTCTAGAGTAAAACTTTTTTCAAAAGGGTTAAATAGATCAGGAATATTGTTAAAACCATAAATTGGATGTTTTTTTAAATTAAAATCTGAGAGAACTAATTTTTTTAATGGATATTCTCCAAATCTATCTTCTACATAGTTGAAAGTGTTTTCAAGAATAGAGTTGAAATCAATATTGTTGTTGAGATTATTAGTTCCTAATATCTTATTGCCTGATTTATCATCAATAAACTTTATTAATTTATTTACAACTGAATCTGATTTAGTAATATTTTCTTTGTATAAATCAGTCACAATAATTGTATTGTTTATCTTATAATTTTTAAAATTATTTTTCTTTCTTAAAATAATTGAATTATGAATTTTTAATTCTTTGGAAGATATTAGGTTTTTTACATTATTATTTGAATATTCATTTTCAAAAAATATGTCACTTATTAAATTATAATTTTCTGGAATGGATATATTAAAAGTGAAGTAGGAAGGATCTAATGAAATATCATCTAGATCTAAATTACTTTCTTTTACCCAACTATTGTTTTTTATTTTTGATAATGTTAAAAACCACTCAGACAAAACAATATTTTTGTCTCTATCAATCCCATAACCATTGAAGTCTGAAACAGGAATTTTAATTTCGTATTTAATTTTTATTGAAGTTTTTTCATTTGGTTTTAATGGTTTATTTAAGTCAATTTTAATTATATCAATTTGATTTTTTATTCTATTGTAAGAAATTTCATCATCTTCTTGAAAAACAGAGTTTATATTTGTGAAACCTCGTTGATTTTTAGTTGATCTTTGAAAATTTAGTTTAAAATCTTCAGAAAGCCTTTTACCAAATTGTGAGTTGGCAGTGGAGTAGGAGTGTGGCCAATCATTTAAAAATATTTTATCTAAGTTCTTATTTGAACTATTAAAAAAAATAATTTCTTGTTCTATCTTAATTAATCTATTTGAGGGATCGATATTAGCTACAATGTTATATTCACTTTCTTGTGTAAATACAAATTGGAATATTAAAAAAAGAGGAATAAAGAAGAATTTCTTCATTTAATGTTAAAGTTTTAAAATATTAAAAGTTAGGCTTAAATCCTTTTTTATCATAAAACTTATTAAGTATTTCAACTACTTCATCTGAACTATCAACTATTGAAAATAAATCTAGATCAATGTTTGAAATGTATTCATTTGTGTTAAGTAGCTTTTCTTTAATCCAATCAATACATCCAGTCCAAAAAGATTTGCCAACTAAAATTACAGGAAATTTTTCCGCCTTTTTTGTTTGTATTAATGTTAAAGCTTCAAATAATTCATCTAAAGTTCCAAAACCTCCTGGCATTACCACAAAAGCTTGAGCATATTTCATAAACATTACTTTTCTAACAAAGAAATAATCAAAATCTAATGATTTATCGTCGTCAATGTAATTATTTATTTTTTGTTCAAAAGGAAGCTCTATACACAAACCAACAGAGGGTCCAGAAGCTTCCTTGGCACCTTTATTGGCTGCCTCCATGATTCCCGGACCACCTCCAGTTATAATACCAAAACCCAATTCCACTATTTTTTTTGCAACCTCGGTTGTTAATATATAATGTGGATGGTCTGGTTTAGTTCTTGCCGAACCAAATATTGATACACATGGTCCAATTTTACTTAAGTTTTCAAATCCATCAACAAACTCTCCCATGATTTTAAAAACAGACCAAGAATCGTTTGTTTTAACTTCATTCCAACCTTTTAAATTTTTCCTGTGCACTCAACTAAGTTAGTTCTTTTTTTAAATACTCAGCTGTATAACTCTTCTTGATTTTTAATAATTTCTCAGGCGTTCCATTGAAAATTATATTTCCGCCAAACTTCCCTGCATCTGGTCCAAGTTCAATTATATGATCTGCTGTTTTAATAACATCCATGTTGTGTTCAATTACAATAACTGTATTTCCTTTGTTTACTAACTTATTTAACATCTCTAGTAAAACTTTAATATCTTTAAAATGAAGTCCCGTTGTTGGCTCATCTAAGATAAAGAGTGTTTTACCAGTATCTTTTTTTGAAAGTTCGCTAGCTAGTTTAATTCTTTGAGCTTCACCACCTGAAAGAGTGGTTGATTGTTGACCAAGTGTTATATATCCTAAACCAACATCCTTTAGAGTTTTTAGTTTTCTATAAATTTTTGGAAATTTTTCAAAAAAATCGCAACTTTCATTTATTGTCATACTTAAAACATCGGAGATCGATTTCCCTTTATATCTTACTGTTAGGGTATCTCTATTAAATCTTTTCCCTTGACACTCATCACAATTTATATAGACATCAGGTAAAAAATTCATTTCAATCTTTCTTAAACCTGCCCCTAGACATGTTTCACATCTTCCTCCAACAACATTAAAACTAAATCTTCCAGGTTTGTATCCTCTTATTAATGATTCTTGAGTCATACAGAAAAGAGAGCGAATATCACTGTAAACACCTGTATATGTAGCAGGATTACTTCTTGGTGTTCTACCAATTGGAGATTGATTAATTTCGATTACTTTATCAATATTTTCAAGACCATCTATTGAGTTATATAAAAGAGGTTCCTTAACTCCATTGAAAAAATGATTGTTTAAAATAGGATATAGTGTTTCATTAATCAAAGTAGATTTTCCACTTCCAGAAACACCTGTTATTGCTATCATTAGACCTAATGGAAATTCAACATTTATATTCTTAAGGTTATTTCCATTACAGCCATTTAAAATTAGTTTAACATCTGATTTTCTTCTTTGTTTTGGAATATTTATTTTTTCTTTATTATTTAAAAAATTTGAAGTTACTGTTGAACTTTTTAAAATTTTCTCGTAAGAGCCACTAAAAATAATATCTCCACCATTTTTCCCTGCATTAGGACCGATATCGATTATATGATCTGATTTTTCCATTATTTCTTTATCGTGTTCTACAACTATAATAGTATTTCCTAAATCTCTGAGTTTTTTCAACGATTCAATTAATTTTGAGTTGTCTTTTTGGTGTAATCCTATACTAGGTTCATCCAAAATATAAAGAACTCCGACTAATTGAGAACCTATTTGTGTAGCTAGTCTGATTCTTTGTGACTCTCCCCCTGAAAGAGATTTTACCGGTCTATTTAAAGACAAATAGTTCAAACCAACATCTAAAAGAAAATCAAGTCTCTTATTAATTTCTTTAATTATCTCAGATCCTATTATTTTTTTTCTATTATCAAGTTTTGTATTAATATTTTTAAACCAATTTTTTAAATCAACAATATCCATTGTGCTTAAATCATGAATGGTTTTATTATTAACTTTAAAATATTCAGCTTGTTTGTTTAATCTTGAACCATTACAAACTTCACATGTTATTTTATCCATAAAACTATTAGCCCATCTTTTAATCTTGGCACT
>SGZG01000045.1 GCA_004214185.1 Flavobacteriales bacterium
TTGGGCTCAAGGTTCAGTATTTATTGACAATGTATATTTCTACAAAGCTTCTGAGGTTAAACTTCCAATAAGATTTAGCCAAGAAGAAAAATTTGAAGGAGTTGGTGGTGCAGGTTTTGCACTTGGTGTTGACCCTACAAATTCATCCAATGCAACTGGTGTTGTTACTAACGGAGGAAATGACTGGGAAACTGCTGAAATATCTTTAGACGTACCTATTAGTATAGTTAATGGAGGCGATAATGTATATTCTGTAAAAATACACTCACCAGATGATGCTGCTCATGCGCTAATGATGAAATTACAAGGTTCTCCTGACGATGAGTACATAGAATTGTCTAAACCTTTCGAGGGCGCTGGATGGCATACAGTTACATTTGATTTCTCTACAATTACAGCTCAAGCATGGCCTAATCCAGGTGGAGCTTGGGATGGAACTGCAGACTTTTCAAGATTAGTCTTCTTTATTGATGGAGGTTCGTCAACCCCTGGTGTTTATCACCTAGACGATATTGCTAAAAAGAGTCAACTTTATGGATTACCAATTGATTTTAGCGATGCTACAACTCCGTTTGAAGGAGTAGGTGGTGCTGGATATGAAATCTCTGTTAGCCCTACTGATTCTTCAAATCCAACTGGAAAACTTACAAATGGAGGTAATGATTGGGAAACTCTTGAACTTTCTGTGGAAAGACCAATTAGTATTGTAAGTGGTGCTGATAATAGCTTCTTTGTTGATATACATTCACCAGACGATGCTGCACATACACTTATGATGAAATTACAAGGTTCTCCTGATGACGAGTACATCGAACTATCTAAACCTTTCCAAGGTGCTGGATGGAATACAGTTCATTTTGACTTCTCTACAATTACAGCTCAAGCATGGCCTAATCCAGGAGGAGCATGGGATGGAAATGCAGACTTTTCAAGACTAGTGTTCTTTGTTGACGGAGGTTCATCTACGCCTGGTGTTTATCATTTTGATAACATAGTTAAAAGACCAGCTGTAGCTCTTCCACTTACTTTTAGTGTTGATACTCCTGTTGAAGGAGTTGGTGGTGCTTCTTTTGCAATGGGTGTTGATCCAACAGATTCATCCAATGGAACAGGTGTACTAACTAATGGTGGTCAAGATTGGGAAACTTTTGAATTAACTTTAGACGTTCCAATTAGTATTACATCAACTGGTACAAATGTGTACTCAGTTAGAATACATTCACCTGATGATGCTGCTCATGCACTAATGATGAAATTACAAGGTTCTCCTGACGATGAGTACATAGAATTGTCTAAACCTTTCGAGGGCGCTGGATGGCATACAGTAACATTTGATTTCTCTACAATTACAGCTCAAGCATGGCCTAATCCAGGTGGAGCTTGGGATGGAAATGCAGATTTTTCAAGACTAGTGTTCTTTGTTGATGGTGGATCTAAAACCACTGGTGATTTCCACTTTGATGATATTAAAAAGAACTAATAAATTTAAAACGATAAAATATGAAAAATATTAATTTATTACTTAAAACAATTCTAGCTTTAGTTGTTTTCACATTTGTTAGTTGTGAAGATGAAGAATATAAGCTAGGCGAAATTAAAGCTCCTTCTAATGTTGAGATTACTGCTCAAATTGTTGGTGCTGATGCAGACAATCCTAGTGGAGATGGAACTGGAGTTGTTCACTTCGAAGCTAAAGGGGGTGATGTAATCACTTGGAAGTTTGTAGAAAATGGGGTTGAAAGATTGGTACCCTCTGGAAAAACTACTTATGCCTTTAGCAATCTAGGTTTAAACACCTACACTGTAAGTGCGATAGCCATAGGTGCTGGAGGTTCAACTACCTCTGCAGCTATAAACGTTGAGGTTTTAGCTACTTACAGCCCACCTGCTGATTTAATAGCACAGTTAACTACTGGAACTTGGAGAGTTCCGATTCCTGATGGAGGTCATATGGGTGTAGGTCCTTATGATGCTACAACAGGAGTGTGGTGGACAGCTGGTGCTGGAGATAAATCAACAACTGGGATGAAAGATGATCTATATACTTTCCATGCTGATGGTACTTTCACTTTCGATGTTGGAGCTGACTTTGAAATTTTCGGTAAAGGTTACGCTCTAGAAACTGATTTTGGTTCATTAAGAGACCAAGAGCCAGATGGTAATAACGATGTTGAAAATTTCCCTGTAACTCAGGAAGATGTTGACAAGATCTCAGGAACATGGTACATTACTGCACCTGGAGGAGTTGAAACTATTAATTTTAGTGGACTTGGGTTCATTGGTTTCTATTCTCAATCACATGCTTTTGAAATATTAGATAGATCTAAAGCTGACGAATGGAAACTTAAAAGTTATTATGCACACGAAAGTAATGCATGGTTCTGGACCATTACTAACAGAGAATAATTTTGTTTAATTCAAAAAAACCTGAGTAATTTGTATTGCTCAGGTTTTTTTTTACAATTTAAATATGCAATTAAGTAGAAGATTTAGCTTTTTATTACATTTTGGTTTAATTTTTTCATCATTACTAATTTTTAGTTGTGGTGGAGGTGGTGTTGAAGATAATGGAGGCTCCTCTGGTGGTGGAGGTCCTGTGGATCCACCAAAAGAAATTATTCCATCTAATTTAAGTTTGAACGTAACTATTATTGGACAAGATTCTGATAATCCAAATGGGGACGGCTCGGGAAAAGTTAGGTTTTCTGCATCTGCTACAAATGCTGTTTCTTACAGCTATAGATTTGGGACAGGTGATCTTCAAAGTTCTACAAGTTCAGTTGAGTATACATACACTGATACTGGCACAAAAACTTACAATGTTACAGTATTAGCATACTCCTCTACCAATCACTCCGTTAGTATTTCTAAATCTATTACAGTATACGTTAAAGCAGTATCTGATATAACTTTACTTGAACTTTTAGCAGGATCATCTGAAAAAACTTGGAAAATTAATGCTGCTCAAGACGCTCATTTTTCACTAGGTTCATCTGATCGTGAGTATCCAAACAATTGGAATGCACCATCATTTTCTAAAAGTGAATCAGGTTTTTACGATGATGAGTTTGTCTTTAATGTTGATGGAACATATACTCATACAACCAACAATACTGTATTTGGAAAAGCTTCATTTTTAAATTCTGATTTTGGAGAAAAATCTGGTTACAATGCAAACAGTGATGGAGAAATTGAAAATTATCCTTTAGAAAATTATCAAACAACTTTTTCTGCAAAGAGTGAAAATGGTGTGGATAAACTAGAATTTGGTGATAATGGATTTTTAGGTTTTTATGTTGGAGAGCAAGATTTTACAATCACATGTTTTGACGAAACTAATATATTATTTAGAACATTAGATACAACTGGAACGGCATGGTATTTCTGGTTAACTTCTGAAACTGTGTCCGAAACTCCCTCAGCAGATCAATTCACAAATTTAGTTTGGTCTGATGAGTTTAATAATGATGGATCTTTAGATTCAAGTAAATGGGTTCATGAAACTGGTACTGGAGAATGGGGATGGGGAAATGATGAGAAGCAATTTTATACCAATAGAAGTGAAAATTCTAAAGTAGAGGATGGACTTCTTAAAATTACAGCAAGAAAAGAGAGTTGGGAAAGCTCAAACTATACTTCTGCAAGAATTAAGACTAATAAGAAATTTGATTTCAAATATGGAAGAATAGATGTTAGAGCTAAAATGCCATCAAAGACAAATGGAGTATGGCCTGCTATTTGGATGTTAGGCTCAAATTTTTCCTCTGACGGGTGGCCTGAATGTGGTGAAATTGATATTCAGGAATATGCCCATACAAATAATTTTAGGGTTCAATCAACGGTACATCACCCTGATGTATCTCCTGGTGAGGGAGATACACATATTGCCTCAGGATACAATGATGTAAATGATAAGTTTTACACTTATTCACTTGTTTGGACTAAAGAAGCTTTGACATTTTATGTAGATAATAAGCCTCACAAAATAGTTGGTAACTCATGTGCTCTACCTTTTAATTCAGAATTTTTTATCATTCTTAATTTTGCCATGGGTGGTACTATGGGAGGAGATATTGACCCGAATTTTTCCAGTGATTCTATGGAAATTGATTTCGTAAGAGTTTATCAATAAGTTATGTTTTTATATACAAGAAATAAATTTTTATTTTTTTCATGTATTTTCTTATTTGCTTTTAAATTTTCTTTCACTCAAATTGATAGTGATTTTGGCAACCCCTATATTAGAAATTTTTCCAAAAAAGAAGTAAATAAAAATCTTAAAGTTTTTGAGATCTCTCAAAACAATAAAGGTGAACTTTTTTTTGCCACACCTGGTAATTTATTAGAATATGATGGGCTTATATGGTCAGAATACTTTGAAAAAGATCAAACTGACTTAAGGGCAGTATTACATACTAAGGATTCTCTGATATATACTGCTGGTCATGGAGGTTTTGGTTTTTGGAAAAAAAACAATATTGGAGAATTATCATACAATAGTCTGTTTTTTAAATATCCAACAAAAGACTCTCCCTTGTTACCTGTGTTTTCCAATATAGTTTCAGTTGAAAATAAGGTTTTTTTTCAATCTTTTCAGCAAATAAATGTTTACAACCCAAAATCTAAAACCATTGAACAAATAAATGCAACGAAAGGATTTAGCTCTCTTTTTTTAGTTAATGATGATATTATAGTTCAAGATGTTTCTGTTGGACTATTTAAAGTTAAAAACCTAAAAAAAAATATAATTGAAGGATCAGAAAAATTAGCTTTTAATGTTATAGGAATATATAAAAAATCTGATAGTTCACTAGTTCTCGCAACTGAGAATAATGGGTTTTGGAATTTAAAAAATGGTATTTTAAAAAAAACCTCATGGTTAGTTAATACTGAATTAGAGGATGGGGTAATTAGTTGTATAACTGAATTAGATGATCAACAGATAGCTGTAGGGACTTTAAGAAAAGGAATATATATTATCTCAAAAGATGGAAAAAAATTATCTAATTATGATACTGAAAATGGAATAGACAACAATTCCATTAAAACTATTTTTAAGGATATAAACAATAACCTCTGGGCTGGAACTGAATCTGGCCTTTCATATATTGAAGTTAATTCAAAAACAAAATATATTCTTGATAACAAAAGTAAATTCGGTACAGTATACACCAGTTTATTAAATAAATCTAATCTATATATAGGAACTAACCAAGGTTTGTTTTTATGGGATATCTTATCTCCTTTTTCAAAACCTAAGATTATAAAAAATAGTCCTGAACAAATTTGGACAATTAAAAGAATCGACAATCAAATATTGGTCGGTAGTGATAAGGGTATTTTTAAATTAAAGGATGATAAATTAGAAACAATTCATTTGGAAGGAGGTGGGTGGACCTTTAAAAAGCATCCTAAAATTAACAACCTTATTTATGTTGGTTTTTATTCAGGAATAGCTGTATTTGAATTTAAAAACAGTAAATGGAATTTTATTAAAAAATTTCAAAACTTTGGAGAGTCCTCAAGGTTTATTGAATTTGATCAATACGATCAATTGTGGGTTACTCACCCATCCAAGGGTTATTACAGAATAAAATTAACATCAAATGGGTTAGAAATTCAGGACTTTGAGTTTTATGGCAAGGAAAATTCTGCATTAGATACTTATGCTTATTTTACAAAAATTGATGAGAATTTAGTTTTTTATAATCCAAAGGGTTTTTATTACTTCGATATAATTAATAATAAATTTTCAAAAGCTGATTACCCATCAAAAATATTCAAAGGATTACAAAACATAAATTATATTAAACAATATGAAAACATTTTTTGGTATTCTACCGATTCTTCATTTGGATATATAATTAGAAATGGTAATGATTTTATTAAAACTCATGAAGCGTTTTATGACATTTGGAACAACCATCTAAATGATTTCAACAAAGTTGTAAAAATTTCATCTAATAAATTTATAGCTGGAATTGATAATGGTTTAATATTTCATGACGTAGATTATAATTTCAAAAATTTTAATTTTGATCCCCCCTTAATTAAATCTGTAAATTTTATTAGTTCAGTTGATACAATTAAAGCTACTTTAAAGAACAACAAAGATTTAAAAATTCCATATAATAATAATTTTTTAAAAGTTACTGTAGCCTTACCAAGTTTGCCTTTGAGTTCATCTAGGCAATTTCAATATAGATTAAAAAATAATCAAATGAAATGGTCAGATTGGATTACTAATTCCGAAATTAAATTTCCTGGTTTAAAACCAGGATTTTATACTTTAGAGTTAAGATCGCGCACTGAGGTTGATTATCATTCAGAGGTTTCAAACTATTCTTTTGAAATTACTTCTCCTTGGTATTTATCAACAGTTTCAAAAATAATTTATTTATTAATAATTGTTTTTGTCTTTTTGAGTTATAGAAATTTTTTAAAACATAGAAATGATAAATATGTTGAAAAATTAAAGCTGATTGAAAAGGAAAAAAGACAAAGGCAAAGGGAAAAATTTGAATTAGAAAAATTGGGAACCGACAAAGAGTTACTTCTACTTAAAGAGAAAAACTTAAATCTTGAAATAAAGAAGAAAGATTCTGCATTAGCTCTTTCTACACTCAATAATATTAAAAAAAATGAGTTGTTAAATGATCTAATTAATGATCTTAAAGTTACAGAAAATGAATTTTTGAATAGTTCAATTAACTCACCTATAAGTAGAGTTTTAAAAAAAATAAATAGGCACTTAAAAGATAAGGAAGACTGGTTAACATTCGAACTCCATTTTAGAAATTCTCATTCGCAATTTTTTGATAATCTTATTAATAGACACACTAATTTAACTTCAAATGAAATTAAGCTATGCGCCTATTTAAAATTAAATTTATCTTCTAAAGAAATAGCCTCTTTAATGAATGTTGCTGTAGCTAGTGTTGAACAAAGTCGATATAGATTAAGGAAAAAATTTAAGCTAAATAAAACCGTTAATTTGTTAAATTACATTCAAAAATTTTAAAACACCAATTGTAGAGACTTTTTTTTAGTCTAGTTTTTGTAGAGGTCAAAAAGTCCTGTGTTTAAGTCATTTAATTTAAATTTGTATTTATGTTAATGTTAACTATACATTTATGAAAAAAGTACTTCTTTTTTTAATGTTTTTATTTATCAACTTTTCCTTTTCTCAAGGCCTTAAAACTAGTGGAAAAAAAATTGTAGATAAAAATGGTAATGAAGTTTTAATTCGTGGAATGGGTCCAGGAGGATGGCTTGTTATGGAAGGTTATATGAATCAATCCGCAGGTATTGCTGGTCCCCAGCATGAAATTAAGAACAAGCTTATTGAACTTATGGGTGAGGAAAAAACTGAAACTTTTTTTAAGGAGTGGAGAAAAAATCATTTTACAAAAAGAGATGTTGATTCTTTGGCTGCTTGGGGTTTTAATAGTATCAGACTGCCAATGCACTACAACTTAATGACATTACCAATTGAGGAAGAGCCTGTACCTGGTGAAAATACTTGGATTGAAGAGGGGTTTACAATAATTGACAATCTTCTTGAGTGGGCAAAACCTCATAACATGTATATAATTCTGGATATGCATGCTGCTCCTGGAGGTCAAGGTTATAATGCAGATATTTCTGACTATGATTCTTCTAAACCCTCATTATGGGAAAGTGTAGAAAATCAGGATAAATTAGTCGCTCTTTGGGGAAAAATTGCAGAAAGATACAAAGACAACGAATGGATTGGAGGGTATGATTTAATAAATGAAACAAATTGGACTCTTCCCAATGGAACTCTTTTAAGACAGGTTTTTGAAAGAATCACTGAAGCCATCAGAGAAGTTGACCAGAACCATATCATTTTCATTGAGGGAAATGATTATGCAAATAATTTTACAGGTCTTACACCACCATGGGATGATAATATGGTTTATAGTTTTCATAAGTATTGGAGCACTGTAAATGATAACGATTTAGATTGGATTCTTCCAATGCGAGACCAGTATAATATTCCTCTTTGGATGGGAGAATCTGGTGAAAATTCTAATACTTGGTATACTAGATTTATATCTCTTTTGGAAAAAAACGATGTAGGTTGGGCTTGGTGGACTATAAAAAAAGTTGGTGATATTGATAGTCCTTTCTCTGTAAAATTAAATCCAGGATATCAAAAAGTACTGGATTATTGGAAAGGAGAAGGGCCAAAACCTAGCGAACAAGAGACATTTGATGCTATGATGAAACTTGCAGACAATTTACTGATTGAAAATTGTTTATATCG
>SGZG01000046.1 GCA_004214185.1 Flavobacteriales bacterium
TAATGTTTTCCTTTATTTTTAGAGCGTCTTGTGCGGCTAAACTTCTTTCTGAATAATCATGAATTACCAAAAGTTTTCTTTTATGATCATACACGTCAATTGAAACTCTTTGCTGAGGATTAATTATTTGTTTAATTAAACTGACATATTCCGTAATTTGATTTTCAGAAAAATCTGAATTTGGCAAAGAAAAGACAAGTTTAAAGTCCAAATAAGGCTTTAAAGATAAATCAACATCATCAAAATATTTTGTTGAGTCTAGGTCAGATTTAGGTTTGATTGAATTTAACTCAATTAAGTATTTATTTTCCAATTCAATCAATGCGCTTATGTAGCTTTTTACACCCTCCAAACGGCCTAATGACTTTGCTTTTAAAATTTCAAATTGAATTTGAATTTCTTCTGATTCAATAAGGTCTAATTGACTGTCAATTATATTTAAAACAGTTTTAAAGTTTTGTAAATCAAAAGTTTTGTTTAAACTATCTAACAATTTATTCGAAGATTCTATGTCTAGAACTAGAGCGGGATCTTTTGAAAGGATTCTTGCATATCTAGAAAGCGAATCATTCATTATTATATCTTCTTTTATTTTAAGATATTGTGGTTCATTGTTGATTTTATATGATTTGTATAAAAGATATTTTGCTTTGGTTAAAAGTTTTGGCTTTATGTTTTTGGTTAATATTTCTTTTACTAATGCTTGCCCTAAGCTGTGATTGTTGTATTTAACGATGTATATTTCTGCAAGCTCTAAGTTTGTTTCTTGTATTATTCCAATTAAACTATCTTTTTCAAGTTTTGTTGCTGGAATATTTTTTAAGTAGGCCGAGTAGTTTTTTGTTTTTTCATTATTGGGGCTATAAGAAACAGCTAAATCTTTAGTCCCGGATAGACTTGCAACTGCCTCTTTTGACCTCCAATATGTGTTTTGATCTCTTTTCCCCCATATAGAGGTGAAAGATTCCTTCCCGACCGAAGACGCTTTAGTATTATAAAAATAAAAACTTGTTTGTTTGAACTTTAATTTTGAGGTTGTTTTATTTTTTTGAACTTCATTTTTTCCCAAACTACTGTTTTGAATAGCCACTTGAGTTAAGACTTTCTCTAATTTTTCTTTAGAGTAGTTGGAAATTGTTAATAAGCTGTCCCAATAGATAACTTTCTCTGTTAAGTTTACAACCTTTTCTAGCCCCTTTCTTTGCCTATCATATTTCCAGAACTCTTTTGAATTATTTTCCATGACCAGTAAAGCACTGTCTAAGTATTTTCCAGCTAATAAATAATCTGAATTATTAAAATTAATTTCTGATATATTAGTGTAAACCTTTGCTTTTAAAATTTTATCAAAGGGGTTAACTCTAATTGATTTTTTTAAAAATTCTTGAGTGAGCTCTGTAGATCCTTGACTTATAAGTTTTTGAGAATATCCATAATAAATTTTGTCCAAGAATTTTTCGTTTTCCTTATCTTTTATAAGGTCCAAAAAATCTTCATTTGAACTGGGTTTTTTTGAAAATTGTAACGTTTTTATTTTGGCATTTATGTATAGCTCTCTTGTTGTTTTTCGCTTAAATCCAACTACTCTTTCAAAATGAATTTTTGCTGAGTCTTCTTCATTTTTATCTTCATACAGTTGACCTAATATAAAAGAATATCTTGCTTTTAAATTTTTATTGTTTGTGTGATTTCGTGAAACTTTAAGGTGTTTTATAGATTCGTTTTTTTTGTCAAGCTTAATGTAAGCCATTGCTAAAACTGCATTTGCTTTGGCCAAAACATCACTTTCAAGGTTTTTGTTCTCAACTAGCTTTCTCAGCTGACTAATTGCCAAAGCATCTTGGTTTAAGCGAATGTTACTCTTGGCTTTCCAAACAATTGACTCTGCTTGAGAGCTCTCGCTTGAACTATTAATTTGATTAAATGCGTCAATGGCCGGAACATACCTTTGATCAAAATATCTTGCCTTGCCTAAAAGTGAATATGCATCATTAATTTTTGGATTGTATTGAATCTCATTTATGAGCATTGAGTGTTTTTGTATTGCTTTTGCCGCTTTTTCTTCAGCAAGTAAAAACTCTTTATTTTCTAATCCGCTAACAGAGATTATTTTGTTTGATAGTTCAATTGGTTCTATTGGAAGTATTTCCCAAAAATTTTCGTTATAATTTGATTTAAAATCTAAAATTCCTTTTTTTAAATATTCGTTTCCGTTAAACAAAACATTATTGTTAGATACCAAAGAATGGTAAGCCTTATTAACTGTCCTGTTTTTTTGAGTTGAACAGCTAGAAATGAAAAAAAGAAGAATTATTGATATTGTCTTTTTCAATTTTTAACTAACAAAGTTTATTAGTCAAATTAAAGAAATTTAATTTATTCTAGTTTTAAAATACGCTTCTAATTCTTTAAGAGTTGCTGAACTTGTTCTAATGTCTCTTATTATTTCTCCTTTTTCTAGAAGAACTATTCGTTCACATACTTCTGTTACGTCTTGAAGGTCGTGGCTAGAGATTAAAATTGTTGTGTCTTTATACTTGCTTAAATCTTTAATTATTCCTTTTAATCTTATCTGTGTTGTTGGGTCTAAATTAGCAAATGGTTCGTCTAATATTATAACTTTTGGCTCTCCAATTAGGGCTGCAACAATACCTGCCTTTTTTTGGTTTCCTTTTGATAAATCTCTCAAATATTTTTTTCCACTAAGAATTTCTCCGTTAAAAAAATCTTCAAATTGAACTAAGAATGAATCAACCTGGCTGTTCGATAATCCTCTTAATTCACCAATAAAATGAAAGTATTCTTCAGGCATTAAATACCCTATAAGAAATGTTTCATCTAAAAAAGCAGTGGTAAAAGACTTCCAATCCTCACTTTTTGAAACATCAACCCCATTGTTTAAAACTTTACCTTGAGTTGGCTTAATTAGATCCAAAAGACAACTAAAAAGAGTTGTTTTACCCGCTCCATTATTTCCAATTAGTCCAAAAGTTTGACCAGATGGGATATCTAAAGAATTAGCATTTAAAACAGTTTGGTTAGAATATTTCTTTACTAGATTATTAATTTCTATCATAATAGTTAATTAGATTTATATGCTTTTAAAGTTGAATATTTTTCGGTTTTATATGCTTTTAATATTAGACTAAAAGCTATTGGTTTTAAGAAAATTCCTAGCGCCCCCATGGCAGCGACGAGAAGGCATGCGGTAAGATGATCAAAATATGTGTTTCCAAAATAATATACAAGGAGCGGTAAGCCCATTTGTGGAAGGCCTACAAGAATTGTTTTAGCATTAAACGCTTTTTTATCTCCAAAAGCATTAGCACTTGAATTCAAATCAATCGGAGATTTTGTGTAGGCTCCTGCCCAAAGGACTAAGTATCCATTGACACCCAAATGGTATGCTGCTCCTGACAATACTGCATATATGGCGTTTATTCCAATAAAGGAATAGATTACGCATGCCAATATGGTTGAAATCACTGTTCCGATAATCATTAACGACCATTTTGAGTTAAGATATTCTTTATACTCAATGTTTTGAGTCATCATAAGAGGATAATACTGGCTGTCCCAACTAGGCACAAAGGACCCAAACATAAACAAAAATCCTGCGGTTGAGAAAAGATACCCAAAGAAGGCTCCGGTAGAGCCATATATTTCGTCTGTGAATGCAAAAATAAGTCCATAAAAAAGACATCCTATGCCCATGTATACCGCTGTTCTGGCTCTCTTTGCTCTTTTAAGAAGTCGTAAATCATTTTTAATAAATGTGGCTGTTTTTCCAAATCTGTCAAGCCAATTAAACTCTTCAACTTTTGCTTCACTAATGTTTATCTGTAATCCAGTGTCAATATAGAGGCCTTTCAAATAATACTGTTTGACATAACTATAAAGCCAGAATACCATAAGCCATGTGAAAACGGTTAGATAAGGAAGCTCATAAAACAAATAAAAAAACTCTTGCGAATAGATAGTAAAATCAATTATAGAAAAGTACTCAAGGGCTTTAGTAAGAGCAAGGATAGTTCCAACTGTGTAAACAAGACTGTTTTTGTTGTTAAGTAAAAAATTAAAAAAATTAGTTAAATATATTAATCCAATAATGTTTATGTTCCATATTACAAGCGAAACTGTATCGAAATTATCTGTTTTTGAAAGTATGTATGAAAAGGGTATTAAAAAAAATAAAGGAAGAATATTAAAATACGTTAAAACTGTTTTTAAAATTGAAAACCGTACAATTCTTTTTTTAAGTAGTGGAGTTAACAAAAAAGACTTAATATTCAAAAAAGGTAGTGTTTGAATGAAATATCTCATAACAATTAAGTATGCAAAAAAATAAATCATTTGCTTATTTACATAGAGAAATGGAATTGCTGAATCTTCTTCTAAAGGAAATTCCATAGTTGGACCTCCGTATGCTGAAGCAATGATCCCAATCATTACTGACATAAACGCAAAATAAATTATCCAAAACCACTTAAAAATTTTAGCAACAAGCTTTGTGCTTATAGAGTTGCCCCTATTAAACTCTTTCCAGTTTAATTTTAAAAACATTTTAAACATGTACCAAAACTACAATTTTTAGCATTCATATAAGAATGTTTTTTATTATAGTTCCTTTATTATATTTGAAATAAAAAAATTGAATAAAAATTCTTACCTAATCGTCTCAAATATTAAGCAAGAAACCTTAGACTCGGTAGTTGTTTCTTTTAAAGTTGATGAAAATCAAGAGTCTAATTATAAATTTAAAGCTGGACAATATCTTACTCTTTGCTCAAAAATCAATGGACAGGACATTAAACGCTCATATTCAATATGTAGCTCACCACAGAGTGGGAAACTGCAAGTTGGCGTAAAAGCTATTGAAAACGGAATTTACTCTAACTACATTAATGATGCTCTTAGAGAGGGTGATAAAATTGAGATCTCATATCCTGAGGGAAGATTCACAATAGAAAATAACTCGTCGGCAAATTATTGCGCTTTTGTTGCCGGAAGTGGCATAACACCTCTTATGTCTATTATCCAAGATGAGCTAAACAAAAACTTGGAAAGTACATTTGTTTTAGGATATGGAAATAAGTCTGTTGCCAGCACAATGTTTGAAAGAGATCTCGCTGATTTAAAACAAAAATATCCAAATAGGTTTTTCCTCTACAATGCCTACAGTCAAGAAAGTATTGAGGGTTCTTTTTTTGGTAGAATTGATGCAGGTTTTATAAAACATATTCTTAAAAAACATGATAATATTTCTTTTAGAAAGGTGCTCCTATGTGGGCCTGAAAAAATGATTGAAAACGCTTCTGAAATACTAAAAGAAAGCTCTTTTAACAATGACCAAATAATGTTTGAATTATTTTATTCGAAAGCTTCCAAGGGCATTAGCGTATCTAGTAATAATTCGTTAGCTACAATAATCTATGACGAAGAAAAGATTACTCTCGAGGTCCCTGAAAACAAGACTGTTTTGGATGCTGCCCTTGAAAAAAACATTGATGTCCCTTACTCTTGTCAGGGAGGAGTTTGTTCATCTTGCATAGCAAAAATTTCTTCAGGGTCAGCAAAAATGATTCAAAATAATATTCTAACTGATTCAGAAATTGAGGAAGGACTTGTGCTTACATGTCAGGCAATCCCATTGTCAAAAGAAATCACTGTTGATTTTGACGATGTTTAGTTCCTAATAATTTTATTTACTGCCAAAATTACTTGTTCATGATCAATTGTTCTCATAACGTTTTCATATCCTTTAGGCATTTTGTTGCCATATGCAGAAGTGGGTATAAGAGGGTATTTTACTCTAGATGAAATAAGCATATTTTCCTGACTATAGAGAAAAGGTGCATATCCGCTAAAGGGGTGTGTTAATCCCCATAGCACCACAACAGGAATGTTATAATTTGCCGCTATATGCCCATTTGCTGAGTCCATTGAAACCATTGCACTTAGGTTTGAAATGATTTCCAGTTCTTTTTCTAATGATTCTAATTTATAACAGCCCGAAACATTGGGATAAGCATTTTCCCATACTTTTAAAATATTTGTCTCATAGTCTCCGTTTCCAAATAAAAAAACATGGTTTTCTTGTTGTAAATAAGCGACTACTTTTTGCATTAAATCGAGGGGGTAAATTTTACCAACGTATGATGCAAATGGAGCTATTCCAATTCTGTGTTTTCTAGTGTCAATTGAGGAGGTAAAATTTTTAGACTCTAAACTTAACATCTTTGGTAAAGGAAAGTGATGATTCGTTAAGTCTATATTAAATCCTAGCCTGCAGAACACTTCTGCATAGCGAAATTGAGTTGGGGTCAAAGGCTTTAAAACTTTGTTTTTTTTTCTAAACAATTTTTGTTTTTGCAGCCTTAATTTGTCTAACTTTTTGACTCTATATAATAATATTTTAAAAAAAAATGTTAGAAAATGTGTTCTTAAAACCGAATGAAGGTCTGCAATATGTGTTGGTTTTAATTTTATTAGCCCCCTTAACAAGCGCATTAAACCTTTAACTCCTTTGTGATGTGACCTAAAGTCCGTCTGAAAAAAATTAATGTTTTCAAATTCTTTAAAAAAGGGTTTGAAGAGAATGTTGGATACAATTGTAATTTTAACTTCAGGATAAGAAGCTATTAAACACCTTAGTGAGGGAACGATCATTGCTACATCGCCCATTGAGGAAAACCTTAAAACAAGAAGGTGTTTCATTAAAAAAATTATTTAGACTTATACAGCACAGGGTTTAAATCCTCATCATTATACATTTTCATTTGTTTATAAACTTTTATATACTTTTTCCCAGATTCAATATCTTCAATTAGCTGATCAATAGCCGAACATAAATCTTTTCTTTGATCGTTCAAAACATCAAGTTTTTTTTGACAATTGACTTTATGATTTTCATCAGCAGTATGTCTTTCAGACTCTTCTTTCATGTGGTAGATCTTTAGTGCCAATATGGAAAGTCTATCAATTGCCCAAGCAATAGTTTCTGTATTAATTGTAGCAGAAGAAATTGTTTTAACAGATTTGTATTTCTCTAAAAAATATCCATCTATATATTCAACTAAGTCAGTCCTCTTTTGGTTTGAGGCATCAATGATTCGTTTAATTTTTAAAGCTTCTACTGGATCAATTTCGGGATCTCTGATGATGTCTTCTAAGTGCCACTGAACAGTGTCTATCCAATTTTTTTGATAAAGTAAAAATCTAAAATCTTTTTGATCAAAAGGATTATCTGGTTTTTTTTCAATTGAATCATGTATGTGATAGTCTAAAATTACCTGTTCAAAAACATTAAAAAACTGATTGCTTTTCATGGTTAATAAGTTTAAGCTGTAAATATACTTAGATAATGATAAAAAGTTTTAAAATTTATTCATCTATAATATTAGTATTTGTTATTTTTGTTAAAAATTTTTAGAAATGAAAGAATTCTTTGGTTTGATTGAATATTTGTTTGTTGATATTTTATTTGCTCCCCTAGATTTTTTGAGGTCTCTTGAGCTTAAAAGTTGGTTGCTAGCAAACGGAATTAATTTTGTTTTTATAATAATTATCTCAGCTCTTTTGGTCTATTGGATGATTGAGCTTGTAAAGTTTGATAAAACTGGAGAAGAAGACAAAGATCCTTCCGCTCACTCTTTCTTATAAGTCAAACCCAATGTCTTTTCTATAATTTTTGTCTTTATAGTCTATTTGATTAGCTATATCATATGACTTTTGTAAGGCTTCTTTAAAGTTTTCTCCTTTTGAAACAACAGATAAAACCCTACCTCCGTTGGTCAAAATTTTATTTTCATAAACTTTAGTGCCTGCATGGAAAATTATTGAGTTTTCAGAATCATTTGGAATTCCTTTTATTTCATTTCCCTTTTCATAACTCTCAGGATAGCCTCCAGCAACAAGAACAACATTAGAATAAGATTCATTTGAAATTTCAATATTAAAATCCTTTAAAGTTTGATTGGATGTAGAAATCATCAAGTCTAAAAAGTCTGATTTAATTCTTGGAAGAACAACCTGTGTCTCTGGATCTCCCATTCTAACATTATATTCAATGACATAAGGGTCTTCTCCAACTTTAATTAAACCTATAAAAACAAAGCCTCTATACGGAATATTGTCTTTATGTAG
>SGZG01000047.1 GCA_004214185.1 Flavobacteriales bacterium
TGTTTATGGTGATGATGCAATGAGTGGATCAAATCAATTTATTTTATTAATCGGAGGGTTTGTTGGTATTTTTTTAGGAAAAATTAAAGGACTAAGTTTTTCCGTAATGATCAACAAAATTTCTGATAATTTAAAATCAGTTACTGGAGCAATAATTATATTACTATTTGTTGGAGCTCTCTCAGGAACTTGGTTAATAAGTGGAATAATTCCATCCATGATTTATTATGGTTTGAAAATATTACACCCTTCAATTTTTTTACCCTCCTGTTTAATTATATGTGCAATTATTTCAATTGCAACTGGAAGCAGTTGGACTACATCTGCTACAGTTGGTATAGCACTTATTGGAATATCAAAAGCAATAGGAATTCCAATTGAAATGGCTGCAGGTGCAATAATTTCTGGAGCTTATTTTGGTGACAAACTTTCACCATTAAGTGATACCACAAATTTAGCTCCTGCAATCTCAGGTTCTGATTTATTTACACATATTAGATACTTAACAATAACTACGGTACCAACTATTTCAATTACTTTATTAGTATTTATATTTCTAAATTTTTTTACAGTAAGTTCTGGACAAACAGACAATACCATGTTACTTGAAGCTATTGATAAAACATTTAACATAACACCATATGTTTTTATAGTTCCTTTAATCGTAATAATATTAATAACTAAAAAAACTCCTCCGATAATTGCTTTATTTATTGGTACGATAATGGGTGCTTTATTTGCATTAATATTTCAACAAGAAATTTTAGCAAATCTATCTGGATCAAGTGAATTAACATTACAGAATGCATACAGTTCAATAATAAACTCTATTACTGTTAATACAAATATTGATTCTGGAAATAATGAATTAAATGACTTATTCTCCAGTGGAGGTATGTATGGTATGCTTAATACAATTTGGCTTGTTATCAGTGCAATGGTATTTGGTGGTGTTATGGAATCAATTGGAGCATTAAAAAGGATAACTAGTTCATTATTAAATTTAGGGAAATCAACTTTTTCACTATTTGCCAGTACTGCTGGAAGCTGTATGGCAGTGAATCTTACAACTTCAGATCAATATTTAGCAATTGTTATTCCAGGTAAAATGTTTCAAAAAGCATTTAAAGAAAAAGGATTAGCCCCAGAAAATCTTAGTAGAACACTCGAAGATACAGGAACTGTGACTTCTGTTCTCATACCATGGAATAGTTGTGGTGCCTATCAATCTTCTGTGTTAGGTGTTGGTGTGTTAGATTATATGTTTTACGCTATTTTTAATTGGCTCAGTTTCTTTATGACTTTAATTGTTGCTGCATTAAATTATAAAATCAAAAAAATTAAATAACACTCTTAGAATTTCATTAAAATTTAAATAATTATTTTTGTTAAACACCTCTTATGGCCAAACTTAATAATAGATTAAAAAAAAATTTTTCATTAACAAGAACTCAACAAATAATGTTTGGAGTTTTTTTAATACTTATTTCTATTATAATTTTTTCTTCTCAGATATCCTATTTTAATACTTGGAGAATTGATCAGTCAGAATTATCTAGTTTTTTTGATAAGACATCAGAAACGGTAAATATTGCTAGTAAATTTGGTGCATTAATAAGTCATTTTCTAATCTACATGATGTTTGGAGTTTCATCTCTTATATTTTCTGTTTTAATATTTGTTTCTGGTTTAACATTGTTCGTAGATGCAAACAGAAAAAAACTTACAGAAAGGTGGTTTTGGGGATTAATAATTATGACATGGTTTTCACTATTTTTTGGTCATTTTTCAACAAACTATTTATACTCAGGCACAATTGGATATGAATTAAATGAATTTTTAAATATTTACATAGGTAGTATAGGGATAATTAGTATTCTCGCTTTTATTTTAATTTCATTCCTGGTTATAAGACTAAATATAACACCAGAAAAAATATACTTATTTATTAAAAAATTAATTCCAAAAAATAAAGAACCAAAAAAAAATGAAGAGGAACAAACAGATATTGAAGAATCTGAAAATGAGGTTATAACTTCAAAATTTAATTTTAAAAATGAAGAAGCTAAACCAACAATACAGAATTTTTCTTCTTACGCAGAAAAAAAAGTAGAGTCTAAAGCTAATGAAGATGATGAAATTAAAATAGAAATTGAAAATAATCAAAATGAGGAAATTCTAGATGAAAATGAAATTGCAAAAGGACTTGTCAAAAAATTTGGTGAGTATGACCATACATTGGAATTAAAAAACTTTAAACCTCCATCAATTGAACTTTTAAATGATTATGATAACGGAGGAATAATAACTATTAACGAAGAAGAACTTGAGGAAAATAAGGAGAAAATAATTGATACTTTAAAAAATTATAAAATTGGAATTGATCAAATAAAAGCAACAATTGGACCTACTGTTACGCTTTATGAAATTATTCCAGAAGCAGGAATTAGAATTTCCAAGATAAAAAACCTTGAAGATGATATAGCACTGTCTCTATCTGCTCTTGGAATTAGAATTATAGCCCCAATTCCAGGCAAAGGAACAATTGGTATTGAAGTACCTAATAAAAACTCAACAATAGTTTCTATGAAATCTGTTTTAGCTTCAAAAAATTATCAAGAAGCAGAAATGGAATTACCTATAGCACTTGGAAAAAATATTAGCAATGAAACATATGTTGTTGATTTAGCTAAAATGCCTCATCTATTGATGGCTGGTGCTACTGGACAAGGTAAATCTGTTGGATTAAATGCAGTTTTAACTTCATTACTTTACAAAAAACATCCATCTGAAGTAAAGTTTGTTTTGGTTGATCCAAAGAAAGTAGAACTCACACTTTTTAACAAGATAGAAAGGCATTATTTAGCCAAACTTCCAGATACTGATGAAGCTATAATAACCGATAACAAAGCTGTTATTAAGACTTTAAATTCATTGTGCATTGAAATGGATAACAGATATGAAATGTTAAAAAATGCGATGTGTAGAAACATAAAAGAATACAACACTAAATTCAAACAAAGAAAATTAAATCCTGATTCTGGAAACATATTTTTACCATATATTGTATTAATAATTGATGAGTTTGCAGATCTAATTATGACTGCTGGTAAAGAAGTTGAAACTCCAATAGCTAGATTAGCTCAACTAGCTAGAGCTGTTGGGATTCATTTAATTATTGCAACTCAACGACCTTCAGTTAATGTTATTACTGGTATTATTAAAGCTAATTTTCCTGCTAGAATTGCTTTTAGAGTGACATCAAAGATAGATTCCAGAACAATTCTCGACAGTGGTGGGGCTGATCAATTAATTGGTAAAGGTGATATGCTTTACACTCAAGGAAATGAATTAGTTCGAATACAGTGTGCATTTGTTGACACTCCAGAAATTAATAAGATTACTGATTTTATAGGATCACAAAAAGCTTACTCAACTGCTCATGAACTTCCAGAGTATATTGGAGAAGAAAGTTCCAGCTCATTAGATAACAACATTGAAGATAGAGATGTTTTATTTAAGGAGGCTGCAGAAATTATTGTTATTGCTCAACAAGGTTCAGCATCATTATTGCAAAGAAAAATGAAACTAGGTTACAATCGAGCCGGAAGAATTATTGATCAATTGGAAGCTGCTGGAATAGTTGGTACGTTTGAGGGTAGCAAAGCAAGGGAAGTTTTAATTCCTGATATTGCATCACTCAATGCTTTCCTTGAAAATGAAAAAAATTACTAATGAAGAAAACTATTTTAATCTTTTTAATTTATTTAAACTGTAATTCAATGTACAGTCAAAATGATTCAAGAGCCATTAATCTTTTGAATAAAGTTTCTGAAAAAATTGATAGTTCAGTCAGCTTTAAAATAAGCTTTACCTACACTTTAGAAAATATTAACGAAGGAATAAATCAAAACTCTGATGGTTCAATTATAATAAAAGAAGATAATTATCTTCTTGATTTTATGGGAATTAAACAATTATCAGATGCTAATAAAATATATTCAATTGTTCCAGAAAATGAAGAAATTATTATTTCAAACATTGAGGATGAGGATAACAATACAATTAAGCCATCTAAACTTTTAGTCTTTTACAGAGACGGATATTTAATACTTTGGGATAAAAAAGAAATAATTGATGATAATGTGATTCAATTTGTAAAGTTAATTCCTATTGATTCTGTTTCAGACATAGACTACCTTCTTCTTGGTGTTAACACAACTACAAATGATATCAAAAAATTAATTGAAATTGGAAAAAACCAAACCAAAACAATTTTATCTGTAAAATCTATTGAATATGATATTTTAATTGAAGACGATTTATTTGTTTTTAATAAAGATAATTATCCAACATATTACATTGAAAGTTTCTAACAATGAAAGTCATAGATCGTTATATACTAACATCTTATCTAAAAAACTTCTTTAGTTTTTTTTTCATATTAATGTTAATTTTTATTATTCAAATTATTTGGGCATTTATCGATGATCTAGCTGGAAAAGAAATTGACTTTGGTATAATATTAAAATTTTTGACTTATTACTCTCCTAAGCTTTTTCCTCTTGTCGTTCCTCTTACAGTTTTACTTGCTTCTATCATGACATTTGGAAATCTTTCTGAACAATATGAACTTGTTGCTATTAAATCCTCAGGTGTTTCATTATTCAGAGCAATGAGAAGTTTAATAGTTGTTAACATAATTCTTTGTGCGGGAATGTTTTTTGTTTCTAATAGTTTAATTCCCTATGCTGAGTTCAAATCTTATAACCTAAGAAAAAATCTTGCGAAATTAAAACCTGCACTTGCAATCAAAGAAGGGATGTTTAATGATATTAACCAAATGAATATTAAAGTTGAAAAAAAATATGGACCTGATGATAGTTTATTGGAAGACATTATAATCCATCAGAACACTTTCAACTCTAAAAATACTCTAGTAATAAAAGCTGAGTCTGGTGAATTAAAAAGTGATGACAATACCGAGCTTTTACAACTGATTCTCAATAACGGAAAGAGATATGAAGAAATTGAAAATAATAATTCAAAATCCAAACAAGTAAAACCTCACACAGTTGTTGAATTTGATAAACATACTATAAACATTGATTTAAGGGAATTTAATAATGTAAATCTGGAGGAAGAAAGTTTTAATAATACTTTTAGAATGCAAAACATATCCCAATTAGAATTTAGCATTGATTCCCTATCTAGAAATTTAGACATTAGATATGAAAATTTTGCCAAAAACTTTTACTCAAGAATAGGTATAAAAAACTTTGTTAGAAATGCTGGAATGACAAATAATGTTTCAAAAGTAGACTTGTATACAAATTATAGCAATCATCTCAGAGACTATGATAGAAGAAAACAGTTTGACATACTTAGTGAAACAATTAATTTAACAAACGGACACGTTCAAGTGTTAAATAATCAAAAAAGTAATTTCTTTGTTAAAGAGAAAATTATAAATCTTCATAAATTAAACTTATATGACAAATATGCATTAGGATTTGCATCAATTTTATTGTTTTTTGTTGGCGCTCCGCTTGGTGCTATTGTAAGAAAAGGAGGTGTTGGATTTCCTATAGTAATATCCTTAATTTTATTTCTAACATATCATTTTATTGGAACTTTTAGTAAAAATGCAGCTGAGGATGGAAGCATTGATCCTATAATTGGTAGTTTTTTACCGAACATAATTATGCTTCCTCTAGGTATTTATTTAATAATTAGAGCAACTTCTGATAAATCAATATTGAATTTTGATAAATTATTACATCCAATTAGAGTATTTTTGGGAAAATTTTCTTCAATTAAATTAAATTTTAAAGCAAAACAATGAGTATTATAAAATTGGATAATATTACTGAGGCAATTAATGATATAAAAAATGGGAAGGTTATCATAGTAGTTGATGATGAAAACAGAGAAAATGAAGGTGATTTTGTTTGTGCAGCTGATGCTGTTACACCTGAAATTGTAAACTTCATGGCTAAGCATGGAAGAGGGCTTATTTGTACTCCAATTACTGAAAAAATATCAAAAAAATTAAATCTTTTTCCAATGGTTACTAACAACACTGATCCAATGGATACTGCCTTTACGGTTTCGGTAGATTTAAAAGGTTCAGGTGTAACCTCTGGAATTTCTGCATCAGATCGTTCCAAAACAATAAAAGCTTTAGTGAATAGATCCACCCATCCAGACGATTTAGCACGTCCAGGTCATATTTTTCCATTAATAGCAAAAGATGGTGGTGTTTTGAGAAGAACAGGGCATACGGAAGCTGCAATTGATTTTGCAAGACTTGCAGGCTTTTCACCAGCAGGTGTGATTTGTGAAATCATGACTGAAGATGGTTCGATGGCAAGAGTTCCAGAACTTATAAATGTTGCAAAAAAATTAAATTTAAAAATTGTTTCTATAGAGGATTTAGTTGCCTATAGAATGAAACATGATAGTTTAATAACTAAAAAGGAATCTTTTACATTAAACACAAAGTTTGGGGATTTTAAACTGTCAGCTTTTCAACAAACTAATAATAGTCAAATTCATATAGCACTTTCAAAAGGAGAATGGAAAGAGGAAGAACCTGTTTTGGTTAGAATTAATTCTTCAATTACAAATAATGATATTTTAACTTCGCTTACATCAAATTCAAACAAAAAGCTTGATGGAATTTTCAAAAAAATAAATGAATCCAAAAATGGTGTTATTGTCTTCATAAATCAGCCTGCAAATCCAATAAATGTTCTATTTAGGCTTAATGAAATAAAAAAACTGCAATCAAAGGGTGAATACAAAACACCCCCTGTAAAAATGGATGAAAAAGATTTTGGAATAGGTGCCCAAATTTTGCATGATCTTAAAATTCATAAAATTAGATTATTAACAAATAGCACACAGATTAAAAGAGTTGGAATGGTTGGTTATGGGTTGGAAATTGTTGAGTATATAAACTATTAAAAAAACCACAATTTTACAGACATAAATACGACCATTATTAATAAAAATAATTTTATAACTCTCTCTCCTTTTACTACTGACCACCTACTTGAAAACCAGCCACCTAAAAAATTTCCAGATGCAAGAAAAATTCCATAAAGCCAATTAATTTTATCTGCTATTGCAAAAGTTAAAATAGCACCAGTTGTATAAATTAAAACTACAACTACTTTAGTCGCATTAACTTTAATTAAATTTAATCGGTTGTAGTAATGTAAGAATAACATAATAACAAACCCTATTCCTGCATTAATAAAACCACCATATATACCAATGAAAAAGAAGGCAATCATTGAAATAACAAGATGTTTTCCTTTCAGTCTTTCAGTAATATTGTCAATCTTTAGATTAGGTTTAAAAACTATCAATAAGACAACAACTATCATTATTACAGCAAGAATCTTATTGAAAAGCTCTCCTCTAATGTCTATTGCTATTTGTGCACCAATTAAAGCCCCAAATAAACCAGCAAAACCTAAATAAGCGTTAAAAGGATAGTTAGAGATTCCCTTACTTCGAAATCCAGCAGTGGCTGAAAGGGAAGACATAAAAATTGCAATTCTATTTGTTCCGTTAGCTACTGCTGAGGGTAGTCCTAAAAAAATTAGTAGCGGTAATGTTAAGAGAGAACCTCCACCAGCCATAGTATTTATAATTCCAGCAAAAAAACCAACCAGTATTAATAAGGGATAGTGCCAGGAAACATAATCAAACTCTAACATATTATAAATTTATGAAAAAGTAGATCATATAAAACTTTAATAAAAATTGGTTCAAAATAAAAAGGAACTTATATTTGCAAACCATTGGAGAAATGGCAGAGTGGTCGAATGCGGCAGTCTTGAAAACTGTTGAGGGTCACACCTCCGGGGGTTCGAATCCCTCTTTCTCCGCAACTAACCTTGTAAGTCGCTGATTTACAAGGTTT
>SGZG01000048.1 GCA_004214185.1 Flavobacteriales bacterium
AGATTTACCATAAACCTCTTTTAATTTTTTAAAGTAGTCGATTGCGAAATCTGTAAGATTATTCAAATTAAATTTGATTTTTTCTAACTCTTCTTCAATGGTTTTAATTTTCAAAATTGCTTTTTCAATATCAAACTTTGAAATTCTTTTAATCTTTATCTCTGTTAGTCTTATAATATCTTCCTCAACAACCGGTCTTTTTAAGTCTTTTATAAATGGTTTTAAACCATTGTCAATTGTTTTAATAACACCCTCCCAAGTGTCTTCATTTTCTATTAGCCTATATACTCTGTTTTCAATAAAAATTCTTTCTAATGAGGCGTAATGCCACTGATTTTCATAATCAGATTTTTTATATTCCAACTCAAGCCTTAAAAGTTCTTTAGTTTTTTCGGTTGATTTTTTTAATATTTCCGAAACGCCAATAAATAAAGGCTTATTATTTTCGATTACGCAACCAAGTGGAGAAATTGAAGTTTCACAAGATGTAAATGCATATAGTCCATCAATACTCTTATCTGGAGATACACCATTTGGTAAGTTTACAAGAATTTCTACTTCATTAGCAGTGTTATCTTCAATTCTTTTAATTTTAATCTTTCCCTTTTCATTAGCTTTCAAAATGGAGTCTATAAGTGAAGATGTTGTTGTTGAAAAAGGAATTTGAGTTATTACCAAAGTATTTTTATTGACCTGCGTTATTTTTGCCCTAACTTTTACTCTTCCTCCCCTAAGACCGTCATTGTAGTTTGTAACATCCATTATTCCAGAGGTTGGGAAGTCTGGATACAAAACTATTTTTTTATTCTTAAGACACTTGATGGATGCATCAATGAGTTCAACAAAATTATGAGGAAGTATTTTTGTTGATAAACCAACAGCAATACCTTCACCACCTTGGGCTAATAGTAATGGAAACTTTACAGGAAGATTTACAGGTTCTTTTCTTCTTCCATCATATGAAAGTTGCCATTTAGTAATTTTGGGGCTAAAAGAAACTTCGTTTGCAAATTTTGAAAGTCTTGCTTCTATATACCTAGAAGCTGCAGCTCGATCTCCAGTCAAAATATTACCCCAATTGCCCTGAGTTTCAATAAGTAAATCTTTTTGGCCGATTTGAACCATGGCATCTGAAATACTTGCATCTCCATGTGGATGATATTGCATTGTGTGACCAACTATATTGGCAACTTTATTAAATCTCCCATCATCGAGATCCTTCATAGAATGCAAAATTCTCCTTTGAACTGGCTTAAAACCATCCTCAATTGACGGAACTGCTCTTTCCAAAATTACATAGGATGCATAATCAAGAAACCAATCTTTATACATTCCAGAAACTCTAATTAAAGAGTCTTCTGACATTTCAGTATTCTCAATATTAAAATTCTGATTTTCCTCTTCCATTTACGACTCTATGGTATCTAGTTCAACCTTTAGATTATTAATTATGAAGTCTTGTCGCTTGGGTGTATTTTTTCCCATATAAAAAGATAACAAATCTTCAATACTAAAATTATCATCTAACATAATTGGATCCAATCTTATATCGTCACCAATAAAGTGTTTAAATTCATCAGGGGATATCTCACCGAGTCCTTTAAATCTTGTGATTTCGGATTTAGCTCCAAGTTTTTCAATAGCATCAACTTTTTCTTGCTCAGAATAACAATAAATTGTTTCTTTTTTATTCCTAACTCTAAAAAGAGGAGTTTGAAGAATGTATAAATGTCCTTCTTTAATTAATTCAGGAAAAAATTGAAGAAAAAATGTTATTAATAATAGTCTTATGTGCATACCATCAACATCTGCATCTGTTGCTATTACAATATTATTATATCTCAAGTATTCGATACTTTCTTCAATATTTAAAGCTGCTTGCAATAAATTAAATTCCTCATTTTCATATACAATTTTCTTTGTCATTGAATAGGAATTCAAAGGTTTTCCTCTTAAACTAAAAACAGCCTGCGTATTTACATTTCTTGATTTTGTAATAGAACCACTAGCGGAATCACCTTCTGTTATAAAAAGAGTTGAGTCTAAACGATTTTCTTTGTTCATATCATTTAAATGAACCCTGCAATCTCTAAGTTTCTTATTATGAAGGTTGGATTTTTTTGCTCTATCACGAGCTAATTTTCTAATTCCAGATAATTCTTTTCTTTCTTTCTCAGCTTGAACAATTTTCTTTTGAATTGATTCAGCAATTTCAGGATTTTTATGTAAAAAATTGTCAAGGTTTTTACCAATAAAATCATTTATATAGGCCCTTACAGTGCCGAGGTTTCCACCCATTTCAGTAGAACCAAGCTTAGTTTTAGTTTGTGATTCAAATACAGGCTCCATCACTTTTATACTAATTGCAGAAATAATAGATTTTCTAATATCACTAGCATCATAAGACTTTCCGAAAAATTCTCTAACTGTTTTTACAATTGATTCTCTAAATGCAGTTTGATGAGTTCCGCCTTGAGTTGTATGCTGTCCATTAACAAAAGAGAAGTACTCTTCACTATACTGAATTTTACTGTGAGTAATAGCAATCTCAATATCATTACCTTTCAGGTGAATAATGGGATAAAGCAATTTATCTAAGTCATTATTATCTTCTAGAAGATCTTTTAAGCCATTGTCTGACTTATATTTTTCTCCGTTAAAAACAATAGATAAGCCTGGGTTTAAATAAACATAATATTTGAGCATTTTTGAGACATACTCATTTCTATATTTATAATTTTTGAAAATTGAAACATCTGGAATAAAAGTCACCTTGGTTCCCTTTCTTTTTGTGGATTCTTCAATTGTACTTTCTTCAATTAAAGAACCTTGTTCAAAAACAACATATTTTGATTTACCATCTCTAACTGATTCAACCCTAAAGCTAGTTGAAAGTGCATTTACTGCTTTTGTACCAACTCCGTTAAGACCAACAGACTTTTTAAAGGCTCTTGTATCATATTTTCCTCCAGTATTCATTTTGGAAACAACATCAACAACTTTTCCTAGTGGAATTCCTCTTCCATAGTCCCTAACTGAAACACCATTTTGATTAATTGAAATTTCTATTGTTTTACCAGCACCCATAACAAACTCATCTATAGAGTTATCTAAAACTTCTTTTAGAAGAATGTATATACCATCATCAGGAGAAGAACCATTTCCTAACTTTCCAATATACATTCCAGGACGCATTCTAATGTGCTCCTTCCAATCGAGAGACTTAATATTGTCTTCAGTATAAGTAGATGAGTTTGCCATAAATAGTAATCAAGCTAATATAGCTCATCAAAAAAAAATAAAAAATAAGCAACTGATAAATTAATTAACAAAGATCAATTAGACTTGTTGAAATCTTTTAGACATTAAACCTGAAATGCATTACATCTCCGTCTTTTACTATATAATCTTTACCTTCAATATTTAATTTTCCGGCTTCTTTAACTTTAAGTTCTGTCTTGTGTTCAATGAAATCTTTGAATGAAATTACTTCAGCCCTAATAAAACCCTTTTCAAAATCAGTGTGAATAACTCCTGCTGCTTGTGGAGCTGACATTCCCTTTTGAATTGTCCAAGCTCTAACCTCTTTTTTACCAGCTGTAAAATAAGTTTGTAAATTTAAAAGATCATAAGCTTTTCTAATAAGCTTAGAAGACCCTGCCTCATCTAAACCAATATCTTCTAAAAAAGCTTTTCTATCATCATAATTATCAAGTTCGTTAATATCTGCTTCAGTTGCAACAGCCAAAACTAATAAATCAGAATTTTCATTATAAATAATTTCTTTAACCCTATTTACATATTCATTACCAGCAACAGCCGAGGACTCATCAACATTACACACGTATAAAACGGGCTTGTTGGTTATTAAATCTAATGAATCAGAAAACTCCTTTTCTTTTTCATTAAAATTCATAGTTCTTATAGGTTTAAAGGATTGTAATTGAACTATCATTTTCACTAAAAGTTCATTTTGAAATACAGCATCTTTATTTCCAGTTTTGATTAATCTAGAAATCTTTTCTTTCCGCTTTTCTAATGTTTCAAGATCTTTAAGTTGTAACTCTAAATCAATAATTTCTTTATCTCTTACAGGATCAACAGTATTTTCAACATGAACAATATTATTATTGTCAAAACATCTTAATACATGTATAATTGCATCCGTTTCTCTAATATTTGCCAAGAATTGATTTCCTAAACCCTCTCCCTTACTAGCTCCTTTAACTAAACCCGCTATGTCAACAATCTCTACATTAGCTGGTATAACTTTCTCAGGATTAACCAAAAATTCTAATTGGTTAAGCCTTTGATCGGGAACATTAATTATGCCAATATTTGGCTCTATTGTGCAGAAAGGAAAGTTAGCGCTTTGTGCTTTAGTATTAGATAAACAATTAAATAAAGTCGATTTACCTACATTTGGTAATCCTACAATTCCTGCTTTCATTCTGGATGCATAAATTTTTGTTTTGACAATAAAACATCCTCAGATTCAACATTATTTTCATCTGGAACACAACAATCAACCGGACAAACTGCAGCACATTGTGGTTCTTCATGAAAACCTTTACATTCGGTACATTTATCAGGAGATATAAAATAAAACTCATCTGAAATGGGTTCTTGATCAGTCTCAGCATTTACAGATTTTCCATTTGGTAATATTAAATCACCTGTCAAACTTGTGCCATCAGAATATTTCCATTCATAAGCAGCTTCATAAATAGCAGTATTTGGACACTCTGGTTCACAAGCTCCACAATTTATACACTCATCTGTTATTTTTATAGCCATTGTGTGGTGTTGAATCTTTAATTAGATTTGCGCAAAAATAATACCAATAAAAATCACAGACAAGTTTGAATAAAGATTTAAAAGAAAGAATACAAGCATTTTCAGACCTAGGGATATTGTTTAGAGAGAATTCTTCTAGTCAAAAAATAAAAACTTTTCAAAAATGGGACTCTGAATTAAATAAATTATTAAAAGATTCATATCAATACAACTCATGGTTTACAGAAAATAATTTAAAATTGTCTCTAAAAAATTGGTCAGCTGAACTCAATAAAAAAAATATCGAAAATTGGTTAGAAAATTATAAAATTGAATTAAAGTCATCAAAGACTGTAGCTATAATTATGGCTGGAAATGTACCAATTGTGGGTTTTCATGACCTAATGTGTTCTCTTATTTTAGGATTTAAATGTATCGTAAAATTATCATCTGATGATAAGATTCTAATTCCTTTAATTGTTAAGTTTATACAATCAAGATTTGATGGTTTCAAAGAAAAAGTTTTTTTTGAAAGAAATATTTTAAAAAACTTTGATGCTGTCATTGCGACTGGCAGTAATAATTCTCATAAATACTTTGAATATTATTTCGGAAAATATCCAAACTTGTTAAGAAAAACTAGACACTCTGTAGCAGTTTTAAATGGAAATGAATCTGACAGTGAATTAGTAATGTTATCAAATGATGTATTTGATTACTTTGGATTAGGATGCAGAAGTGTTTCAAAGATTTTTATTCCAAAAGGATATGACTTAGACCTTTTATTTAATGCTTTTTATAAGAAAAGATTTGTGATAGATCATAATAAATATGCAAATAACTATGATTACAATAAAGCCGTGTATTTGATGAGTGAGGAAAAATTCTATGATAATGGGTTTGTTATTTTGAAAGAGGAAAAAAAACTTGGATCACCAATTGCATGTGTTTATTTTGAATACTATGATGATTTAGTGCAGGTTAAAAACATTATAAAGATTAATAATCAAAATATACAATGTGTTGTAGGTAATGAAAAAATCTTTAATGGGATTAGTTTTGGTACTACACAGTGTCCCAAATTAAGTGATTATGCTGATAATGTTGACACATTAAAATTTTTGTTGAAAATATGATGATATTTTAATTAAGGTATTGTTTTTGTTTAATAGTAATTGATTAATTTGCAGACTTTTTAAAAATCTATGAAAAAACACAACTTTAGCGCAGGTCCAAGTATTTTACCACAACCTGTCATAGAACAGTCTGCACAGGGAGTTTTAAATATTAACAATTCTAATTTGTCTTTAATAGAAATATCTCACAGAAGCAAAGATTTTGTAGATATTATGGATAATGCCACGTCACTGGCTCTTGAATTATTAAATCTTAAAAATAAAGGTTACAAAGCATTATTTCTTCAAGGTGGTGCAAGTATGCAATTTTTGATGACTGCCTACAATTTGCTAGAAAATAAAGCTGGATATATTAATACTGGTGCATGGTCAAGTAAAGCTCTGAAAGAAGCTAAGAATTTTGGAGATGCTATTGAAGTTGCATCCTCAAAAGATGCTAATTTTAATTACATTCCTAAAAATTATGAAGTTGATTCTAATCTAGACTATTTACACATAACTACCAATAATACAATTTTTGGAACACAATTTCATGACATTCCTGATGTTGAAACAAATTTAATATGTGACATGTCATCAGATATATTTTCAAGACAAATTGATTTTTCTAAATTTTCACTCATTTACGCTGGAGCTCAAAAAAACATGGGACCTGCAGGAACTACGCTAGTTGTAGTTAAAGAAAGTATTCTTGGAAAAGTTTCTAGAACCATTCCATCTATGTTAGATTACAAAACTCACATTGATAAAGATAGTATGTTTAATACACCACCTGTCTTTGCAGTCTACACCTCTATGTTGACACTTGAATGGTTAAAAGAAAATGGAGGAATTTCAAACATTGAAAAAAAGAATATTGAAAAAGCTAATCTTCTTTATGATGCCATCGATAATAATGAACTTTTTAATGGCTTTGCCAGAAAAGAAGACAGAAGCTTAATGAATGTTACGTTTAACTTAAAAAATCAAGAACACAAAAATAATTTTGATAAATTATGTTTGGAAGCCAATATTAATGGAGTTAATGGACATAGATCTGTTGGTGGATACAGAGCCTCTATTTACAATGCATTAAGCATTGATTCCATAAAAGTTTTAATCGAAGTAATGAATGAATTAAAAAGAACTATATAATGATAAATATTTTAGCTAACGACGGTATTTCTAAATCTGGAATTGATGCACTAAAAAAATCAGGTTTTAATATTATCACAACTAATGTTGCTCAAGAACAACTTGAAAATTACATTAATAAAGAAAATATAAGTGTTATTCTTGTAAGAAGTGCAACAACTGTTAGAAAAGATCTTATCGATAAATGTCCAAGCTTAAAAATTATTGGTCGTGGTGGAGTTGGAATGGATAATATTGATGTAGATTATGCTAGATCTAAGAATATCCATGTTATAAATACTCCAGCTGCATCTTCAGCTTCTGTTGCCGAATTAGTTTTTGCTCATTTATATAGCGGTGTAAGATTTTTACATGAATCCAATAGAGCAATGCCACTTGAGGGAGATTCAAATTTTAAAAAACTAAAAAAAGCTTATGCTAAAGGAATTGAATTAAGAGGTAAAACAATTGGTATAATTGGTTTTGGTAGAATTGGAAGAGAAACTGCAAAAATAGCCTTAGGAGTTGGCATGAATGTAATTGCTTATGATAAATTTTTAGAAAGTGCAGTAATAAAATTGGATTTTATGGATAATAAATCCATCGATTTTAATATTAAAATATCAAAATTTGATGATCTTCTTAAAAATTCTGACTTTATTAGCTTACATGTCCCTGCCCAGAAAAATTATGTAATTGGTAAAAATGAGTTTGATAAAATGAAAGATGGTGTTGGAATTATTAATGCTGCTCGCGGAGGAGTAATTAATGAGGTTGAATTAGTCTCAGCTATTGAAAATGGAAAAGTTTCATTTGCAGGACTTGATACATTTG
>SGZG01000049.1 GCA_004214185.1 Flavobacteriales bacterium
TAACTGAAATTAATTATGGGAGAGATCATCATCCAAGATCATTTACAATATTTATGGCTGGTGCTGGAATTAAACCTGGATTTTCTTATGGTGAAACAGATGATTTAGGTTACAACATAATTAAAGATCCAGTCCATGTTCACGATCTACAGGCAACTATTTTAAATCAATTTGGGATTGATCATACAAAAATGACATACAAACATCAGGGAAGAAGATTTAGATTAACAGATGTGTCTGGTAATGTTATAAAAGACTTATTAGTGTAATTATTTAATGTGTGAATCAAAAAATTTCCAAATTTCTTCACTAGCGTCTATGTCTTTATTCCCCCATGCACCAGGCCAATCATGACCACCTCCTTCAATTTTATAAAACCAAACCTCATTATTGTAACTACCACCTTTTTTCTTTGTTAAACTCACAGTGGAATTATCTGATTTGTCAATATCAGGAATGTTGATTAACTCGTCTTTTGTACAAGCATTTAAATCTGACCAAAATTCCATTACATCTAAAATATGTGGAGCTCCACCCCATCCAAAAGCAGTATTCATTGTCCCATCCCAAGGAACAGTTCTATCAATTGTTCCTGAGATCTGCATTACAGGTATTTTATATTCAGGCGAACAGTTTTCCCAATCATATCCACTCATTGTCCCAGTTACAGAAGCAACGGCCTTGAATATATCTGATCTCTCACATCCTAAAGTATAAGACATAAAACCTCCGTTAGACATTCCTGCCACAAAAACGTTTTCTTTACTTACTTTAAACTGTTTTTGAATTTCAATAACTAAATCAGAAAGAAAATCAATATCATTTACATCACTCATTTGTAAATTTGCGTTCCAATGAGATTGATTTGTGAGATACGTTATTGCTCCTTGAGGATAACATATCATAAATCCATTTTGATCAGCAATTGCATTCATTTTTGAATAAGATAGTAAGTTGTTGTTGTTACTAGAATAACCATGAAGCATCATGACCAAGGGTCCATTTTCAGAAAAATTTTTTGGTTTATATAATATATATTCTCTTTCTAGACCTTCATGGTTCATTGTAAACTCTTTCTGAGTCCATGTTGGATTTTTTAAATCATCTAAATCTTCCTCCTGGTTAGAGCATGAATAAAAAAATAAAAGAAATATTAATAATCTTTTCATATCAGCTAATCTGAGTTATACCAGGTTTAGGAATTTTATATCTTCCATTTTGATCCGGTAATGTTGGTGGTGTAGAGTTCCAATTCAAATTATCGGGAACTAATATTTGATTTGAATTTAAGGCTTGTTCCCAAGTAATTTCTTTTCCAGTATAAGTTGCCATTCTTCCCATTATAGCCGTTAAAGTTGATTTAGCGCCATATTCTGCATCATTAATAACCTCACCATTTCTAATTGATTCAAATAATCTATCATGCTCAATTTGATATGGACTTTTATCATTTGATGAATCATGAACATAAATATTCTTCCCGTCATGTCCATCTATTTTAGAATAGTCTCCTGAAATTTTGATGTTTGCTTTAGTACCTTGAAAAGCTTCTCTTACATCGAATTTTGTTCCTGGTTGATGCCTGCATTGACTTGAAACAACTGCTCCTCCAGGATAATTAAATTCCACATAATGGTGATCAAAAATTTCTCCGTGATCTATTCCATTTCTAACCTCTCTTCCACCCATTCCAGCAGCTGATTTTGGGTATTCTCCAATAAACCAATTGGCAACGTCAATATTATGAATGTGTTGTTCCAAAATATGATCACCACAAAGCCAATTAAAATAATACCAATTTCTCATCTGATACTCCATTTCAGTTTGACCAGAAACTCTTTTGTTAACCCATACACCAGCACTATTCCAATATACTTGACCTGAAAGAATCTTTCCAATATCTCCATTATTAATAAAGTCTAATGTCGAATTGTAACTGTTTTGATATCTTCTTTGTAGACCAACAACAACATTAAGATTTTTTTTACTGGCTAATTTAGCTGACTCTAAAACCTGTCTTACACCAGCAGAATCTGTGGCAACAGGTTTTTCCATAAAAACATGTTTATCGTTTTCAATTGCATATTTAAAATGCAGTGGTCTAAAACCAGGTGGTGTAGTTAAAATGACTACATCAGCTTTATCTATAGCTTTTTGATAGGAATTAAATCCTACATATCTACTTTTTTCTTTTACTTTAACTATCCTCTCTCCATCTAATTCTTCCGAAATTGCTCTTAAGCTTGATTCAATCCTGTCGCTAAAAGCATCAGCAACTGCTACTAATTCCACATCATTGTCTGCTCTAAGAGCTTGTACCGCTGCACCTGTTCCTCTTCCACCACAACCAACTAAAGCTAACTTTAACTTTTTATTGCCAGAGCTATTGGCCATCGCTTCGATGGTAAAAGAAGATGATAATAATGCACCGCCAGTCAATGCAGTTGATTTCACAAATGATCTCCTTGAAAATTGTTTTTTATTCATAATAATATTATTTAAAATTATCAACTTCTTTATATGAACTAATCAATTTTAATTCACCCTTTTTTCCTTTAATTGAATTACCATGTTCCATCCCTAAGATACCATTATATCCCCTTTCATATATATATTTAAAAATATTTTTATAATTAATTTCTCCTGTTAAGGGTTCATTCCTTCCAGGATTATCACCAATTTGAAAATATGCTATTTCACTCCAACTGGATTCAATGTTTGGAATCAAATTACCTTCTTGAATTTGTTGATGGTAAATATCAAAAAGAATTTTACATGAGGGTGAGTTTACCGATTTGCAAATTTGATATGCTTGCGGACTTTCAGTCAAAAACAACCCTGGATGATCTCTAAAATTTAATGGTTCTAAAACCATAGTTAAATTGTGATTTTCTAAAATTCCTGATGCTTGTTTTAAAGTTTCAATCACATTATGTGTTTGATAATTGATATCTAAATTTAAATCTAAATGACCTGGAACAACTGTCATCCATCTGGCATTTACTCTTTTTGCAACCTCAATAGATTGTTTAATATCATCTAAAAACTCACTTCTTTTATTTATGTTTCCACTAGCTAAATTTGGTTCATTCCAATAAATTTTATGGGCAACAAAAACTCCCATTTCCATATTATTTTTTTGTAAAAATTCTCCAATTTTCTTTTGAGTTTTTTCATCTCTATTTTTCATACCATTATCCTCGAAAGCAGAAAATCCTTGATCGTTCATGAATTTTAATTGATCAATTATACCACTACCTGAATGATGTTTAAACATACCAAAGTGAGGAGCATACTTCAAATTGAAACTATATTTTTCTAAACTCTTCACATTAGATGTAAAAGAATTTAATGAGATAAACCCTGCACTTGCAGTTGTTGAATTTTTTATAAAAGTTCTTCTTCTCATTATCTAAAATTTAGTTATTCCAATATTCTTTTTGCTCTTGAGGACTTGGGTTTTTGTAGGGGCGTATGATTCTAAATCCTACAAACTGAGCATCAGTATGCCACCACTTACTTCTGGGAATTTGAGGATCTTGTTTTTTCCACTGTTTTGAAGATCCTTGTCTTGATGCACTTCTAAGTCTGTAATCTGAACTTTTCCATGAGCCTCCTCTTACAACCCTTGGATATAGTTTAACAGGTTTGTTATATGGGTTATTATCTACTTTAGCTTTAGATTCTTTATAAAAAGAAGAATCATAGGCATCTAAAGTCCATTCAGAGACATTACCATGCATGTCATATAAACCCCATTTATTTGGAAGTTTTTGTCCAACTTTTTGATATTTATTGTTGCTGTTTTTTTTAAACCACGCGTATTGGTCTAAATCATTTGCGTTATTTCCAAAGTAATAAGCAGTTGTAGATTCTGCTCTACACGCATACTCCCATTCGGCTTCTGTTGGTAATCTATAAAAATTTCCAGTCATAGCAGAAAGCCATTGGCAGAATTTTTTTGCTGCAAGTTGAGTCATTGAAATAGCAGGATATCCATCAGTTCCCATCCCAAAACTCATTTCTACGTAAGGGGTTGTTGCTCCTGAAATTCCATCAACATCAATATTAACTTCATTATTTTCATCAAACATAGGTTGAGATACATCTAACGATCTATATACAAATAAATTAAATAAATCCCACGTTGTTTCATATTTTGCCATCCAAAAAGAATCAACTTTCACACTTCTTTTAGGGCCTTCATCAGCTAATCTGTTTTTTTCACTTAAAGGGCTGCCCATTGAAAATTCTCCTCCAGAAATTGGAACCATTTCAAGATTATAATTTTTACCTAAAATCAGTTGATTGTAACTATTAAAATCATTTTGCGAAAAAGAAAATGCGAAAGAAAATAAAAACACAAAGAAAATTCCCTTCATTATTTCAATTTAATAAAAATTGGAGAAGATTACTAATGAAGCTTTAGAATTCTCTGTAAGGTGAGTCCAGAAACTTATTGGCCTCGTCTTCCTTAAATTTTGCTAAATTATTATCCCAGTGGAGTGTTTTCCCAGGAAATCTTCCAGCGATTACCCCCAAAAGAATTGTTTCCGTTAGTCTTGCTGAGTACGAAAAAGGAGCTGAACAAGTATCTTTTCCCAAACATGCATCGACAAATTGATGATAATGAAGATATGATTCGCCTGAATAATCGCGAACAGGCTTGTTTGTTATTTGACCTGATTTCTCAAACTCAGTTAAATCTAATTCCACATATTTATTGTCAACTATAAGCTTTGGGAGTTCCATAAAATGAGGAAGTAAAAGCCTGCCCTTTTCACCAATGAACATTGCACCTTGCATAGGAAGCTTATCTTTATTTGGTAATTTTAAATCTTTATGTTTTTTTGGAACACCTGATCCGTCTTCCCACACCCATTTTAATTTTTCAGTAGTATACTTAGTCCCTGGAAATTCATAGGTAACTAAATTTTTTTCCGGAAATCCAAATTCATTGGGTTTTCTACAATTATTTTTTATGGTTATCGGAACGTCTAATTCAAGTGCGTTATATGGGGTGTCAAAAATATGAACACCCATGTCCCCCAGTGTTCCACATCCAAAGTCAACAATTTTTCTCCAATTAAGAGGATGATATATTTTATCTTTATATGGTCTTTCTGAGGAGGTGCCAAGCCACAAATTCCAGTCTAAATTTTCTGGAACAGGATCCTCATCTTTTGGTTTAGGACCATCATAGCCCCAATTTTTTGGACACCATGCTCTTACTGAACTTACTTTACCTATTATTCCAGATTGGATAAGCAAAGTGGCTAATTTATAGTCATAAAAAGAATGAACTTGTATTCCCATTTGAGTAATCAAATTCTTTTCTTTTGCCAATTTTCTCATTGCCCTTGATTCACTTACGTGATGGGTTAGAGGTTTTTGACAATAAACAGACTTATTTAAACTCATTGCTAACATTGAAGCAGGAGCATGAGTATGGTCTGGTGTAGATACCACAACAGCATCTACTGAGTCTTTGAGATCATTAAGCATTACTCTGTAATCTTTATAAACTTTTGCATTCGGAAAAAGTTTGGATGCTTTATTTAGAGCTTTAGAATCAACATCACATAATCCTGTTACTAAGACAGATTTATGAGATGCTATATCGTTTAAATCTGCAGCACCCATTCCGCCAACACCAATATGAGCAGTCCTTAAAATATTTTTTTTTGTTGATGCTATTATATGAGACGGTAGAACACTTAACGAAGCCAATGCAACTGATGATTTAATAAAATTTCTTCTTTGATTTTTCATATTAAATATAGTCTAGTTTAAATTTAATGAAAAATTAAATCAATTAAATCAAAATAAGATCAATCTTAATAAAACAACTATGAATTAAATATTAGTCAATTGAAATTTGTTTTGATAACATATTACTGTTAAATTTAGAATAAACGTATTTTTTATGAGAAAAAAAACTAACTCTAGAAGAAATTTTTTAAAAAAATCTGTTATAGTTCCTCCTCTATTTATTGTTCCGAGACATGTACTTGGTGGAAAAGGATTTATAGCTCCAAGCGATAAATTAAACATAGCTGCAGTAGGCGTTAGAAAATGGGGTATGGGTTCAAATAATATTCATCAATGTAGAGACGAAAACATAGTAGCGTTATGTGATGTAGATTTTAATCAATCCAAACCGACATTTGATACATATCCAAAAGCTAAAGTTTATAAAGATTACAGAGTCATGTTAGACAAGCAAAAGGATATTGATGCCGTAATTGTTGCAACTCCTGATCACAATCATGCAGTTATTACAATGAAAGCAATTAAAATGGGTAAGCATGTTTACTGTCAAAAACCTTTAACTCATACCGTTTATGAAGCTCGTGAAATAACTAAAGCTGCAAAAAAATATAATGTTCAAACTCAGATGGGAAATCAAGGAAGATCATCTGACGAAATTAGAAAACTCAAGGAATGGATTGATGATGATGCCATTGGTCCAGTAAGAGAACTATATGCTTGGACTGATAGACCAGTTGGTGGACATGCATGGGATACTTTTGCAGTGAAAGCTAAATCAAAAGACAAACCTCCAATTCCTGATGGTTTAGACTGGGATTTATGGTTAGGTCCAGCACAATTTAGAGATTATCACCCGGATTATCATCCTTTGTCATGGAGAGCTTGGATCGATTTTGGTACTGGTTCAATGGGTGATATGGGGTGTCATATTTTAGATCCTGCATTTTATGCTTTAGAACTAGGTGCACCTACAGAAATACAAGCTACATCAACACATTATATTCCTGATATTGAATCTCAAACTTATCCCTCAGCTTCTATTGTTCGAATGAAATTTCCTAAAAGAGGAAGGCATCCTGAATTAAATTTAACTTGGTCAGATGGAAGAATTCAACCTGCTATCCCAGATGAATTTAAACAAGGAGAACAATTTTCTTTAAGTGGTGCGATGTTTATTGGTGACAATGGTAAAATTACTCATGACTCACATGGAGCGAATGGTGTAAAAATAATTCCTGAAGAAAAAATGCTTAATTATAGACAACCTGACCCATATATTCCACGCGTAAATACTACTCATGAAGGGGATTGGATTAGAGCTTGTAAAGATGGTAAGCCTGCATGTTCCTCTTTTGATTACGGAGGTCCTCTTACGGAAATGGCATTATTAGGCATGATTGCTATTCGCCTAAAAAATCAAAAGCTTGAATGGGATTCTAAAAATTTTAGATTCAAGAATAACGAAAAGGCTAATGCTTTATTACATAAAGAATACAGAAAAGGCTGGAGCTTATAGCAATTATCTTTGCACAATATTTGCTTTAGGTTAACAAAAGCCCAAAAATTGTTCAAATATAAATTTTTACTTTTCTTCTTTATTATTTCTTGTTCTAAAGACTCTACTCAATTTATGGTTGAGCTAAAGACTGAACCAGAATTAGGCGGAACAATCAACTTTCCAACTGATCTTTACGCTGAAGGAGAAATACTAGAGCTTGAAGCAACACCTTCAAAAAATTTTAATTTTTTAAATTGGTCAGGTGATGTAAGTGAATCTGATTCTAGTGTTCAAATTTCTGTTACTTCCAATAAAAAAATTATTGCAAATTTTGAAAAGAAAAAACATGAAATTAACCTTAGTGTTAATGGTCAAGGAAGAGTTATAAATAGATTAATCAAAAGTGGTTCACAACAAGAATATGCTCATGGAAGTATAATTGAAATTTTTGCTATCCCATCTAGCGGGTGGTCATTTGTAGGATGGACAGGAGACATTGATA
>SGZG01000005.1 GCA_004214185.1 Flavobacteriales bacterium
GTGGAGGTAGTTGGGGAACTGCAATTGTAAAAATGCTTTGCGAAAATGTTAACTGTGTTAATTGGTACATTAGAAATGAAGAAAACGTTTTGTCGCTTACTAAAAGTGGGCGAAACTCTAATTACCTAAGATCTGTAAACCTTAATGTAAATAAAATAAAGCCAAGTTCATCAATTATTGATGTTGTTAAAAACTCTGATGTTTTAATACTAGCTATTCCTTCTCCATTTGTAGATTTAGAACTACTTAAAATAAAAGATGTTCTTTGCGAAAAAAAAATTTTCTCAGCTCTAAAGGGGGTAATCCCAGAATCTAATCTAATAGTCAGCGAACACCTTAATAAATATTACAAAGTTCCAACTTCCAATATTGGAATTATAACGGGACCTTGTCATGCTGAAGAGGTTGCCCTTGAAAAACTTTCTTATCTAACTGTAGCTTCTCAGAACAAAGACATTGGGATAGCTATGACAAAATCTTTGTCTTCAAATTATATAAATGTAAAATATTCAAAGGATACTATGGGTGTTGAATATGCTGCTATGTTGAAAAACGTTTATGCAATTATGGCTGGAGTATGCCACGGTTTAGGCTATGGAGATAATTTTCAAAGCGTATTAATAAGCAGTTGTGTAAGAGAAATGAAAAAATTTGTTTTAAAAATTTATAAAACAACAAGAGATATAAATGATTCTGAATATTTAGGTGACTTACTTGTTACATGTTATTCATCATTTAGTAGAAACCGAACATTGGGCAATATGATTGGAAAAGGCTACAGTTTAAGATCTGCAATTTCTGAAATGTCAATGATTGCTGAAGGATACTACGCCACTAAAAATGCATTTGAACTAATTTCTGATAAAAAAGAGGATTTTAAAATAATTCATTCAGCATATAAAATTCTTTACGAAAAGAAAACACCAAAAACAATTATAAAGGAGTTAAGTATTAATTTAGATTGAATCTTTGAATTGGCTATTAAATCTGATATCATTTTCATAAAGAATTCTAATATCTTCAATTTGATAAAGAAGCATTGCAATACGTTCAATTCCCATACCAAAGGCAAAACCAGAGAATTTGTTTGAATCTATTTTACAGTTTTCTAAAACGTTAGGGTCTACCATTCCACATCCCATTATCTCAAGCCATCCAGTTCCTTTTGTTATTCTATAGTCAGTTTCTGAATTTAATCCCCAATAAATATCAACTTCTGCACTTGGTTCGGTAAATGGAAAATAAGAGGGTCTAAGTCTAATTTTAGATTTCCCAAACAGCTCTTTAGTAAAGAAAAGTAATGTTTGTTTTAAGTCAGCAAACGAAACATTTTCGTCAATATATAAACCCTCAATCTGATGAAAAAAACAGTGAGATCTTGCAGAAATATCTTCGTTTCTGTAAACCCTTCCGGGTGATATAGTTCTGATAGGAGGCTCATTATTTTCCATATGACGAATCTGGACCGAGGATGTGTGAGTTCTTAAAAGGAGATCTGGATCTTTTTTTATGAAAAAAGTATCTTGCATGTCCCTTGCTGGATGATGAGGTGGGAGATTGAGAGCTGTAAAATTATGCCAATCATCTTCAATTTCTGGACCTTCCGAAATATTGAATCCTATTTTATAAAAAATATCAATAATTTTATCTCTTATAATAGATATTGGATGGCGTGATCCGAGCTCAATAATTGAAGCTGGCCTAGTTAAATCAACATCATCTGACTGTCCCTCACTAATTTTTGAAACTGTCTTTTTTAGTAGTTCAATTTTTTCTAATGTCGATGATTTTAATTTGTTTATTGCAAGTCCGTATTCTTTTTTCTGTGAATTATCTACATTCTTAAATTCAGAGAAATATCTTGATATGTGCCCTTTCTTTCCAAGAAACTCAATACGAAACTTTTCAATTTCTTCGCTACTATTACTTGAAAAATTTAAAACCTCTTTAATTTTTCCTTCAATCTCTTCGATCATAAACTAATAAAATAGTGTCTCAAAAATACTCAATTTGATTTATTCAATCAGCTGTTTTTCTATAAAATAATTAATTATTGCTTCTTTCATTAAAATAGTTTGTTCACCAGACTTTAAGTTTGGAAGCTTAGCAATTGATTTATAATGAGGCCAACCCTGATTATCAACATAATCAAATCTGTAATAGCCAAGAGGTTCTAATAATTTACATATTGCTATATGCATAAGATCAATTTTTTGATCCTTGCTAAATTTCAAAGTTGGTTTCCCTAATTCTTGAACTCCAATTAAAAAAATAATTCCTTCAATATCCAAGATTTGACCATCGTTAAACTTTTTGGATAAAAGATCAACAATCAAATTCCACTTTTCTTTTAAATCATATTCTTTCTTCATAAGCTCAAATTTACAATATGATGAAAACAATATGTCTATATTTGCAAATAAAATCTTGAACTATATTGATATTTTTATTGTTTGTTTAATCTTTCTAGGATTTTACAGAGGCTATTCGAAAGGATTTATAATAGAGTTAAGCTCTTTGCTGGCTATTGTTTTAGGTGTTTATGGTTCTCTCAAGTTCTCAGATTTAACATTAAATTTTATTACTATTTATTTCTCTGAAAAACTAGAAACAATTGATAGTAATTATTTAAAAATATTTTCTTTTGCTTTCACTTTTATTGTTATCATAGTATCTATTTCTTTTTTAGCTAAACTTTTGACAAAAATTGTAAAAATTTTATTTCTTGGGTTTATTAACAAGATTTTTGGAGGAATTCTTGGAGGACTAAAATATGTCTTAATAATTGTATTTTGCGCATCATTTTTTGAGAGCTTAAATTCAGAATTTTCATTAGTTAATGAAAAACATCTAAAAGAACTTGTTTTTTATTCTCACAGTTTAGAGATAGGTAACTTTCTATTGAAAACTATTGACTTTGAAAATAACCTATTCAATCTTTTTAATTGAATTGAGCTTCAACCATCCACTAGAACCGTTAGTTAGCTCTACTAAAACCCACTCGTCAAGTTCTTCTTTAATCAGAACCTTAGTTCCCTCATGTAAATTAAATTGAACTTCGCTTCTATAGTTTGGTTCAGTTCTAAAGTCGATTTTCTTATCAAAAATTATGGCTTCAATATTAGATTTTTGATTTTCATGTTTTGTAAGTCCAGTCAAAATAGAAATAATTGTCATACAAAAAAATATTGACGAAAATGTGAAATATTTTTTCTTAGATTTTGTATCATTTTTAAAAAAGTATAGTAAAAAAAGAGCTAGAGATGAATAAAGAGAAATTATTCCAATTAAAATCCAATGATTAATTGAGAAAAAATTTGAAATAATATTAAAAAAATTTGATAATTGATTTACAGGCAACTCATCAATTTTGTCTATTAACATGTTTTGAGTAAAAGCCAAATTGTTATGAATGTCTATATCGCTTGAATCAAGCTTCAAAGCTTTTTCATAAAAATAAATACTATTAGCTATATCATTTATTTTATAGTAACAGTTCCCAAGATTAAAATATAATTCTTTAGAATGTTCCCCATTTTTAATAATTTCTAAGAAGTTTTCTATAGATTCATTGTAATTACCGATATTGTAATTGTTGATACCCTTTTTAAATATTATTTCATTATTTGACTGAGAAAATGTACCTACAGAAAAAAACAAAATAATTAGAATAATATAATTTTTCATTTTTATAATAAATTATCAAGTTCGGAAATTACTTTTACTGCATTTTCGTAATCTTTGTTTATAGCTACATTTGACGCAGGAGTATATCTAGCAAATTCACAATTTTCAATTAATCTAATGAATAATTTTTGTGTATCATCATCAACGTTCCTATTCTTCAGTAAATCTTGAATTCTTTCTTTACTGTAATCAGATGTTTCTATTGATAGTTTAGATTTTAAGAAATTATGCATTGCTTTTTCAAGAGATACATAGAACATATCTTTTTTATCTAAATTTTTCTTTGCTTCAAACAGGTACTTTTTTGCTAATTTGTTTGTGCTAATGGATTTATATTTTTTTAAATCTGAATCTGTAATTTTTTTTGATTTGAAAAATATCACTATCAAAATTATTATAAAAAATGGCAAGAAAATTATTATGTAGAAATAGGTTGAGTTTATAAAAGAACTAGAATTGATATTGACTAGATTAGGTTTTGTTTTAATAAACTTAAATTGATTTATTAACGGTAAAATGTTAGATGGTGTTGTGGAATTTTGAGGATCTACTTTCTCAGTCAGCAATGTCGGTCCTTCAAGAACATTAACGATTATTTCTTTAGTTTTTAATGTCTCATATTTTTTTAATGAAGTATTAAAAAAAGTAAAATCTACAGAACTTATTGGATACTTGCCTTGGAATTGCGGAACTAAGGTGTAGGTATTGGAAATATTTCCATTCATCCCTGCTAAGTTTGTGGAAACATTTTCAGTGTATTCAGGATCATATTTTTCAAGAGAACTTGGGGCTTCAATTGATGGTGGAGAAAATAATTTTAAATTCCCTTTACCAGATATTTTAATTGTAGCCTGTAAAGATTCAGAAGCGTTCAAGTCTGTTTTGGTAGTAGTTAGTTCGATATTAAAATCTCCAACAGCTCCATTAAAACTAGATGGAGCGTTATCAGGAAGTTCACTAACCTGAATAACTCTTCTTCCAGCAGTGATTTTTTTTGAAACTTGATTATATATTCTGTTGCCAAAGAAGTCTCTTCTATTTGTAGGAACATCAACTGAAACATCGAGTGAAAGAGGAAGTATTTCTAATCTTCCTGTTTTTTGAGGATATAAAACAGTTTTTTTCCAAATCACATAATTATAGCTCTCACCATTGTATGAACCCCTCTCGATTTGTAACCTTGGAATTTTGATATTTTGTGACCAGAAATTTTCAAATTCAGGTGTTTCTATTTCTCCAACATTTGTAACATTAATTTGAGGAGAATAATATAATTTATAAACAATAGAAATTCCCTCATTTAAAAAAGGTTTTGGGTTAGATACTTCTGCAACTAAATGCAAGTTTTCGTTTACAATATAGTTTGGATCATTTGGATCTTTACTAATCTCAACTGATTCACTAACATTAACTTCAACAGGTAGTGTCTTAAAAATCTTTCCATTAATTTCGATTGTAGCTTGGCCAACAGTTATTAAACCTTTTTCAAGTGGGCTTAAAAAATAAGAATAGGTTTTTGAGAAAGTTCTTTTGCCATTTACAAACATGTTGCTTACTGATTGGTTTGGGCCACCAACAACCCTAAACCCCTCAAAACTGGGAGGATTAAAATTATCTCCATCTTTATTCATTTTAAAGTCAACCCTTAGATTTTCATTTAAACCCAAGGTTTTCTTGCTGACAAGCGCTTCAAAATTTACAGATTCTTCCTGTGAAGTCAACCTTGTGATTGTCAGTAATGATATTAATACAATAAAAAAAATTCTTGATTTCATTTAAATTACCAATCTTTTTTGTTCTTTACAGGTTTACCTTTCATTTTATTTTTATTCACCTTTTTAAGGACATTTTTTTCTTCATTATCCATCGCTTTAAGTAAATTTTCAAGTTGGTTAGGTGATATTTTATTTTGTCTTGGCTTTTTATTTTTATCACTGTTGTCAGTATCATTATTTCTATTGTTTTTCTGTTTATCTTTTTCTTTTTCCTTCTGATCTTCTTTGTCTTCCCCCTTTTTATTTTCTTTATTATCTTTTTTATCCTTATCGTTTTTATTATCCTTATCGTCCTTTTTGTTATTATCCTGATTTTTTAACAGCTCTTTAGCCAATACATAATTATACCTAGTTTCATCGTCTTCAGGGTTATTTAATAGTGCATTTTTAAAAGAATCCATAGCGTTTTGATAATCCTCGCTTTGCATGTATAGATTCCCTAAATTATGATAAGATTTATGAAGTGTTGATTTGTCGTTAGAGTTTTTAATAGATAAACGGTATTGATTCAAAGCTTCTTCGTTTAATTTATTGGAGTAAAACGAATTTCCCAAATTATATTTTGCAGCGAAATTCATTGAGTCTTTTGAAATAGATTTTCTATACAAAGCCTCAGCTTCAATTAAATTATCCTCAACATACTCAATATTTCCGTCTAATGTTAAATTATTAGATTCCTTATTAATTTTAGTTTGTTGCGCACTTAAGCTAACAACACATGAAAGCAAAACTATAAGATTAACTTTTTTCATTAAATAAATTTAATTTTTTTACCCAATATGTCTTTTTTTCAAAAATGAATAATTCCAAACATAAAAAAAGAATAGCAAAACCTATAAACCATTGAAATTGATCTTTGTAAGCTACATATTGTTTAGATTCAAATTCTTTTTTGTCCATTTCTTTTAATCTTTCAAAAATAGATTCTACAACAATTTCAGTGTTTGACCCATCTACATAAATCCCATTTGACGAACTGGAGATTGAGCTCAAAAGATCTTTGTTAAGCTTAGTTATTACGACGTCTCGATTTTCATCTTTTTTATAAGATTTTACAATATTTTTTTCTTTAATTGGAATTGGCGAACCCTTTTGAGATCCTAAACCTACAGTTATGATTGTAATTCCAGATTGTTGTGCTAATTGAATGATATTTTGATTTTCAATCTCATGATCTTCCCCATCTGAAAGAATACATAAAACTTTGTTGGTTTGATCCTCATTATCAAAGAACTTTTTAGCTAAATTTATGGACTCTGCTATTGCAGTGCCTTGTGAAGATAACATTTCAGTATTTAAGCTTTGTAAAAAAGTTTTTGCAGTTGAATAATCATCAGTTATAGGTAAAATTGGCAATGCGGATGCGGCATAAGCTATTATTCCAACTCTGTCATTGTTTAGAGTATTTATCAGCTCAGAGACAATCCTTTTAGCTTTTTCTAATCTATTTGGAGCAATATCTTCAGCTAACATACTTTTAGAAACGTCGAGAGCAAAAACAATATCGACACCCTCTCTTTTAACAGTTTTTAGTTCTGTTCCAACTTTAGGATTAACCAATGCAATGGTTGAAAAAAGTAAAAAGAGAATAAGAAAAAACAATTTAATTTTTGGTTTAAAAGTGGATCTATCAGGGCTTAAGACTTTTAGTAAATTTTCTGAAATATATTTTTTTTGGATATTTTTTTTCCATGAACTCAATAGTATAAAACCTACTATCATAAAAGGTATTATGAAAAGTATATAAAAATAAAATGTTTCTTCAAGTTGATACATTAAATAAAACTTTTAAATATTGTTGTCCTAAGAATCCATTCTAAAAGAATTAATGAAATTGAAATAAGAACAAATATTCTGTAAACCTCTTCTGCATTAGTATACTTAAATTCTTGAATCTCTGTCTTCTCTAATTTGTTTATTTCGTCGTAAATATCTTTCAATTTTTTATTGTCAGTAGCCCTAAAATATAATCCACCTGTAGTCTCTGCAATAGTCTTTAAAAGTTTTTCATCAATCTCTACTTTAGTTAGACCGTATCTAAATGATCCATCTGTGTTTAAGCCAATTGGAGCTAATGCGTTTCCATTGCTACCAAGCCCTATGGTATAAGTTTTTATCCCAAATGACAAAGCTAAATTTGCAGATGTATTAGGGTCTATAAAACCAGAATTATTAACACCATCCGTTAGTAATATAATAACTTTACTTTTCGCTTTACTTTCTTTCAATCTGTTAACAGATGTAGCCAATCCCATTCCAATAGCTGTACCATCCTCAATGATGCCATCAAAAACAATTTCATTTAATGAATTTACAATAATAGATTTATCTGATGTAACCGGGGTTTTCGTATAACTTTCACCGGCATAAACGACTAGCCCAATCCTATCGTTCACTCTTTCATTAATAAACTCTTTAGCAACTGATTTTAAAGCTTCTAACCTATTGGGTTTTAAATCCTGAGCTAACATACTTGATGATACATCGACGGCCATAACAATATCTATACCTCTACTTTTTTTTGTTTGGACTGAAACATCTAAAATTTGAGGTCTTGCTAAAGCTATTATCAAAAAGGTTATTGCCAAATATCTAAGTGCAATCAAAAAAGGATAAACTTTTGATTTAAAAGAAGGTTGATTTAAAAATTTTAAAGAAGAGACTTTAAAATTAGAATTTTTTAATTTTTTAAAACTAAAATCAAACCCAATGACAATTAGTAACATTATAAAAAACCACAAAAATTCAGGATTTAAAAAAGTTATGTCATTTGTCATTTTCATAGTTTTTTAAATTCTATTGATTTTTCAATTCTTTCATAAATAGATGAAGCGTATTTATTGTTTCTATCCATAACGAAAGTTACAACTTGTAAACCTCCATTTTCAGAAAACACCAAGCTCATATATTCTTTTTTTACATTTTCTTGTTCATTGTTTTCGTAATCGAATGATCCAAAAAACTTTAGAGATTTTACCCCCTCTTCTGTTAAAAACTCTTCTACTTGAGTCAAAATATTTGAACCTTTTTTACTTTTGATATTGTTCAAAATTAAGGCTTGATAATCTTCATCTTCTGAAAATGGCTTTGTAAAAACTGAAATATAAACAGGATAATCTAAATTTTGAAATTCAAATAATTGGCCAGAATCAGATTTAGATCTTTTTAAAACATCTGGTGTTACCAAGTTAATTGGATATGCCCCATAACTACTTTCAATCCAATTTTGCTTGTTTAATAGATCCTTTGTGTCATTTCCAATTATAAAATCTTTTGTACTCTGTAATCCAAAAATTGAGATTAAGCCTATAACTGAAATCCCAAAAAATACACCAAACCATTTTAATCCTTTTTTAAATAACTTCTGACGATTCTCCTCTTTTAATTTTAATTGATATATTTCACTCTTCAACAACTCCTCTTCAGTTGGCTTAGGAATAGCTTTTTTAGTGTCAATTAAAATGGATTTCACAAGCTTTTTATCTTGAACTGCCGTATCAAGTCCTGGATTAGATTTGGCAAATTTTACTAAATCTGCATTATTAAGAACAGATTTAAAATTGTTTAAGGTTTCTTTACCAATGTCTAACTTTCCTGAGTCTTTAAGTAATTCTAATTTATTTAAAAGTTCATTAGTAGTACTTTCAATTGCATCAACCTTAACTTCTTTCTCATAATATGACTTTACAATTTCAGTCAATTTTGAATAATACAATTTATAATTCTGCTTGTTGTTTTTTTCTGTCAGTTCTAAAAATTTTAATGCTTTTATAGCCTGCTCCAATGGTGGTATGATCTCTTCTTTTGAGTCTTTAAACCAATTAGACTGCCTAAAGATTATAATTAGCAAAAAAACCATAAGACCAATAGAAATAACAATAAAATATTTTTTCCACCATCCTTCAGTATTTTTTTCGACTGCAATAATATTTTTGATATCAAAAAATTTCTTGCTTACAGTATCAACCTTAACATTTGAAACATTAATTATAATAGAGTCTTTAGTTCTTAAGATTTGATTATTAATATTTAGGGGTGCAATAAGAGGAAATGATCCTGGCTCAAAACTAGTTATTGAATATTTTTTAATTAGACGATATTTATTATTAGTCAATATTGTATCGAAGTCATATTCTTCAAGAATTTCAAAAGGCAGGTTTATTTTTTGGAGTTTAAAATTTAAAGTCTCTATTGAGTCTAAAGCAAAACTAAATTCATATCTAATCTCTTCACCAACTTTTATAGAATCTGTATCTACTTTGGATTCAATAAGAAAAGACTGAGAAAATGCCTTTGTACTTAATAAAAGAAAAATTAATACTATTTTAAACCTAACCACGATTTTTAAAATAATTTAATAGTTTTTTTATATAACTTTCATCTGTTCTACAACTAATAGTTCCTGCTCCATTTCTTGTAAAAACATCGTTAAATTTTTTGAAATTCATAAACATCTGATTTTTATAATTTTTTCTTATTTTACTTGAAGAAGTGTCTATTAATTTAATTTCTCCTAATTCCTGATCAAACATTTGTACTAATCCTAAGTTTGGAATAAATTCCTCTAATTTATCATAGACTTTAATCCCAGTTAAATCATGTTTCTTAGAAACAATTTTTAAGGATTTTTCATAATCTGAAGAAATAAAATCTGATAAAAGAAATGCTATAGATTTCTTTTTCATTACTTTATTTAAGAACTCCAGGGCAGAATTAATATCAGTTTTTTTACTATAAGGTTTAAATTCAATAAGTTCTCTTATAATTCTTAGCACGTGAGTTTTGCCTTTACTTGGAGGGATATACAGCTCTATTTGATCACTAAATAAAATTAATCCAACTTTATCATTATTTTGGAGAGCTGAAAAGGCTAAAGTGGCTGAAATTTCTGTTAGTATATTTTTTTTTAATGCACTATCTGTTCCAAATAAAGCTGAACTACTAACGTCAACTATTAACATTAAAGTAAGTTCCCTTTCTTCTTCAAAAACTTTGACAAATGGTTCATTATAGCGAGCGGTTACGTTCCAGTCAATTGTTCTTACATCATCTCCGAACTGATAACTTCGAACCTCACTGAAAGTCATTCCCCTCCCTTTGAATGCACTATGATATTCACCACCAAAAATATTATTACTTAATCTTCTGGTTTTGATTTCAATTTTTCTGACTTTTTTTAATAATTCCTTGGTTTCCAAAATATTGAAATTAATCAATAAAACTTGATTATTATTTTAAGGCACTTCGACCTGATTGACTATCTTATTTATAATATCTTCAGAGTTTATACTCTCAGCTTCAGCCTCATACGTAAGACCTATTCTATGTCGTAAAACGTCATGAATTACTGCTCTAACATCCTCTGGGACAACATACCCTCTTCTTTTGATAAATGCGTAACATCTAGCTGCGTTAGCAAGATTAATACTACCTCTGGGTGAAGCTCCAAAACTAATCAAAGGTTTTAATTCGTCTAAACCATATTTTTCAGGATACCTTGTTGCAAATACAAGATCTAAAATATACTTTTCAATCTTTTCATCCATATAAACCATTCTAACAGAATCTTGGGCTTTTATTATTTGCTTAATCGTTACAACAGGTTTTACTTTCTCAAAACTGTTATTAATATTTGCTCTAACTATTAACTGTTCATCCTCTAACTTTGGGTAATCAATAATTGTTTTTAACATAAACCTATCAACTTGAGCTTCAGGTAGAGGGTAAGTACCCTCTTGTTCAACTGGATTTTGAGTAGCCATTACTAAAAAAGGAGGTGTTAACTTGAATGTAGAATCCCCTATTGTGACTTGTTTTTCTTGCATTGATTCTAAAAGAGCTGATTGCACTTTAGCAGGAGCTCTGTTAATTTCATCCGCTAAAACAAAATTTGCAAAAATGGGCCCTTTTTTTATTGAAAAATCATTTTCTTTCATGTTGTAAATCATTGTACCAATAACATCAGCAGGCAATAGATCAGGTGTAAACTGAATTCTGCTAAAACTCCCCTTTACTGCTTTACTTAAAGTGTTAATTGCTAATGTTTTAGCTAGGCCAGGAACTCCCTCAAGTAAAATGTGGCCTTGGCCTAATAATCCAATTAAAAGTCTTTCAATCATGTGTTTTTGGCCAACAATTACCTTGTTTATTTCTAATAATAATAAATCGATAAAAGCACTCTCTTTTTCTATGATTTCATTTATCTCTTTAATGTCAATTTCTTTACTCATATTAATATTTATTTCTTTATAAAATTACTCATTAAACTAAGGGGGTGCAATTTGAATAAAAAAAATGATTCAAATTGTTAATAATTGGTTAAATATTTAACAGACCTTATTATTATTTAGTAACATTTCCTCAATTTCTTGTGGTACTAAATTTGAAATTGAAATGTTTTTTTCAATATTGTTTCGTATTAAAGTTGATGAAATTTCCATGATTGGAGCGTCGTAAAGGTTTACGTTTGGATGATCTAATAATTTACTCTTTTTATTAACCTCACTTTTTCTTGGGTAAACACATATTTTATGATCTAGAATGAGACTATAATTACTCCACAAATGAAGGGTATTTAAATTATCCTGACCTAAAATAATTGTAAAATCTTTTTCTGGATATTCTTTGGTTAAAAACTCAAGTGTTTCGGATGTATTGAAAGGTGGGTTTAAATTAAATTCTACATCGGAACATATAATATTTTCGTTTTTTTTGCAGTAGCTGTCAATAATTTTAAACCTTTTATAATAATTCGAAACCTTATTTGCTTTCTTGAATGGACTCAGTGGGGTTATAACTAGCCAAATTTTATCAAGATTAAGTTTAGTTAAAAAATATTTAGCAATTGAAATGTGTCCATTATGTAAAGGATCAAAAGTTCCAAAAAACAAACCAATACTTTTATCCATTAATCAAAAATTTTTTGACAACATCATAAGACTCCTTTTTTGCTACTTCCAAATTATCATTTGTTAAAGTTAAATCAAACTCGGGTTCTCTTAAAATTTCTAATTCTGCTTTTAAAACTCTTGACTGAATTGATTTTAACGAATCTGAGTCTCTTGAAACTAATCTTTGTCTTAGTATATCAATGCTTGGTGGTTTGACAAAAACTGACAAAGCATCATCTTTAAAAAAATTTTTTAACTTAATTCCTCCAACCACATCAATATCAAAAATAACATTCTGAATTTTTAATAATTTAGAGACTTCTTCTTTTAAAGTTCCATAAAAAATATCTTTATAAACTTCCTCATACTCTAGTAATAAATCATTTTTTATTAATTTATTAAACTCTTTTTTTGATTTAAAAAAATAATCTTTTCCGTCAACTTCTCCAGTTCTTTTATTTCTAGTAGTTGCAGAGACAGAAAAGCTTAAATTAAGATCAGCTTTATGCAATAAATCTTTAACTAAAGTTGTTTTCCCACTTCCGGATGGGGCTGAAAAAATGATACATTTACCAAAATTTTTCATAAAACATTTAATAGTTGTTCTTTGATTTTTTCAAGACTGTTTTTCATTTCAACTACGTGCACCTGAATAGTTGAATAATTCGCTTTTGATCCAATGGTGTTAATTTCTCTACCAATTTCTTGACTTATAAATCCAAGTTTTTTTCCTTTTTGAGCCTCATCGGATGTAATTTCTTTTTTAAAAAAATCTAGGTGACTCTCGAGTCTCACTATTTCTTCATTAATATCATATTTTTCTAAATAATAAATTAACTCTTGCTCAAATCGATCTGTATTAAACTCTATTTCTAAATCCTTAAAACTTTTTCTAAGTCTATTTTTTATGGATTCTATTCTTTTTGGAGCTAATAAGATGACTTCTTCAAGGTTATTTTTTATTACTAGTAGCTGATTTAAGAGATCGATTTCTAAAACCTCTCCTTCTTTTTTTCTAAAATCAATCACTTCTTCAGATGCCTTTTCAATTTTATTTATCAATTGTTTTTTATCAGAGGGGCTAATTTCTAAATTTTGTTTAGAAAAAGTGTCTGGGAGTTTTACAGCAATTTTTAAAAGTTCTATCTCATCAGCCTTAACAACAGAATTAAGTTCATTTATATATTCTTTGATAATATTTTTATTAATTTTTGCAAAAGATTCTTCAGTAGAAAGCGATATTTTGAATTCTATTTTACCTCTAAAAAAAACTGAAGACAAAAAAGATCTTAATTCATTTTCAATAGATCTAAAAAAAGGATGAATATTGAAACTAATATCTAAATTCTTGCTATTTAAGGATTTTATCTCAATCGTGATTTCGCCCAATTCAGAATTATAAGCAGATTTTCCAAATCCGGTCATTGATTGTAACATGAATGCAAATTTACAAAAAAGTAGGGCTTACTCTAATTTCCTAATCCATATATTTCTAAAGCTTAATGGAATACAACAATGATCTTGTAACATTATGGGAGCATCTCCGTGAGGAGAGTATCTTGGTTTTCCAACATTTGTAGTAGTTCCTTTAATTTCAACATGGTTTTGAATTAGAACTCCATTGTGAAAAACAGTAAAGAAACCAGGTTTTTCAAGTTCTTTATTTTTAAATTTTGGAGCAGTAAAAATTATATCGTATGATTGCCAATCCCCAGGCTTTCTGGAAACATTTACAAGAGGAATGTGTTGTTTGTAAACTGAACCCGCTTGCCCGTTTACATATGTTGGGTTTTTATAACTGTCTAAAATTTGTATTTCATAATTTTTCTGTAGAAATACCCCACTATTGGATCTACTTTGATCCTTATGCTTTTCTAAATTTTCTGTGCCTGTACGCCATTCTATGTGTAACTGTACAGATCCAAAAGATTCTTTAGTAAAAATTGACCCTTTACCATTTACAACTGTCATAGAACCATCTTCATTTATTGTCCATCCTGGTTCTTTGTTGCCCCAGGTTTCCCACTTTGAAAAGTCAGAACCGTCAAACAAAACAATTGCATCACTTGGGGGTGAGAAATTAGAAAAAGAATTTACTTCATTAGGGATAGGCTCCCAAACTTCTGTCAATTTACTTTGAGAATAAATAACATGGTAACCAATGAAAAATAAAAAACACAAAAGATTCTTCATGACTAAAGTGTTCTAAAGTATTCGGCAAGTTTTTTAGCCTCTTCAACTGTAAGATTTTGATTTATCATTATGATGTTATTGTATTCTTTTAATAAAGCGACAGCAATTGGATCCTCTTTGAGCATTTGATCAGGGTTTAGCATTATGTTCATTACCCATTCCGGACTCCTCCTATCATATATTCCCTTCATTGCTGGACCTATTAATCTTCTATTTGCATTATGACAAGCAGTACATTTAGCATCAAAAATTTGTTTGCCCTCAGAAGCAAGGGCTTGGTTAATTTCTGTTTCAAAAATATGTTCTTTAATTGGTCCTAAACCTTTATTATTTAAATCAACAGGTGTAATATTATTAGACTGCTTGATCTCTTTTTTTTCAGTTTTTGTTCTTTTATAAATTGTCTTTTCTTCAGGTTTTGTTGAATTTCCACATCCTGATAAAACAAATATTAAAAGAAGAATTGATAATTTTAAAACTTTCATCACGTTATTTTATTTAAAATTAAGTATTAATGATTTTTTATAAAAGAAATTTAGATTAAACTAACTTTTAGAGAGTTCAATTTCAAACTCTTGAACAGTTTTTGTAGAATTTCCAACAAAAACTTTAATGTATAATATATATTTGATAAACCAATTATGATAAAATGAAATTCAATACAAAAACTATTCATGGAGGGCAGATATTGGAAAAAGGATACAATGCTGTTATGCCACCTATATACCAAACATCAACTTATGCTCAAAAAAGTCCAGGAACCCACAAAGGTTTTGAATATAGTAGAACTCACAATCCCACTAGAACAGCTTTGGAGAACTCGCTCGCAAGTATTGAAAATGGGAAATATGGTCTTGCTTTCGGCTCAGGACTTGCTGCTATCGATGCTGTTCTGAAACTACTCAAACCCGGTGATGAAGTAATTTCAACTAATGATCTTTATGGCGGATCATACAGACTATTTACCAAAATTTTTGAAAAATATGGGCTAGTTTTTCATTTTATAAATATGCAAGATTTAAGTGATATTGAAAAACTTGTAAATAAAAAAACTAAATTAATTTGGGTTGAAACACCTACAAATCCCATGATGAACGTGGTAGATATTTCTGCATTGAGTTTGGTTGCGAAAAAATATGAAATTTTATTAGGTGTAGATAATACTTTTGCAACTCCATACCTTCAACAGCCTTTAAAATTGGGGGCTGACATTGTAATGCATTCAGCTACAAAATATCTTGCTGGACACAGTGACGTAATACTAGGTGCACTGGTAGTAGATAATAAAGAACTTTCCGAAAAACTTTATTTCATCCAAAATGCTAGTGGTGCTATATGCGGTCCTATGGACAGTTTTTTAACTTTAAGAGGAATAAAAACCTTGCATGTAAGAATGCAAAGGCATTGCGAAAATGCTCACACTGTTGCTAATTTTCTAAACGATCACCCTAAAATTGAGAAAGTTTATTGGCCTGGTCTAAAATCTCATACAAATCATAATATTGCAATAGATCAAATGAAAGATTTCGGTGCTATGATTTCTTTTACTACAAAAGGGAATGATTATGAAAAATCAATTAAAATCATTGAATCTTTAAAGATTTTTACTCTTGCTGAATCTCTTGGTGGGGTTGAAAGTTTAGCGGGTCATCCGGCTTCAATGACACATGCATCTATTCCTAAATTAGAAAGAGAAAAAACTGGTGTTGTTGATTCATTGATTAGACTAAGTGTAGGGATTGAAGATTCTGAAGATTTAATCCAAGACTTAAATCAAGCCATCAGTTAGTTCTAAAAAATTATTTGATTAACTTAGATACATATTCTATCATTTAATAATTGTTTTTATTATGAAAAAAATTATTGAAAACTTTATAGCAGAAATTGACAGAAAAAACTCAAATGAACCTGAGTTTATGCAAGCTGTCAGAGAAATTTCTGAAAACGTTCTTCCATACATTGTTTCTAAAGACATATATCACGGTAAAAATATTCTAATGAGAATGGTTGAGCCAGAGAGAGTTCTTATGTTCAGAGTTAACTGGGTTGATGATAAAGGAGAAATTCAAGTCAATCGTGGTTACAGAGTTCAAATGAATTCGGCAATTGGCCCTTACAAAGGAGGGTTAAGATTTCACCCAACGGTTAACTTAAGTATATTGAAATTTTTAGCTTTAGAGCAGGTTTTTAAAAACAGTCTAACGACCCTTCCAATGGGGGCAGGTAAAGGTGGATCTGATTTTGATCCAAAAGGTAAAAGCGATGGGGAGATCATGAGATTTTGTCAAAGTTTTATGACTGAGCTATACCGATACATAGGTCCTAATACTGATATTCCAGCCGGAGATATAGGAGTGGGAGGAAGAGAAATTGGATATATGTTTGGGCAATACAAAAAACTTAAAAAAGAATTTACAGGGGTTCTCACAGGAAAAGGATTGTCTTGGGGAGGGTCTTTAATTAGGCCTGAAGCAACTGGCTATGGCACAGTTTATTTTGCAGAGAATATGCTTAAACATGTTGATAATTCAATTTCTGGAAAAACCGTTACTATTTCGGGGTCAGGAAATGTTGCACAATATGCTGCTGAAAAATGTATTCAGCTTTCTGCTAAAGTTGTTTCAATGTCAGATTCGTCCGGGGCAATTTTTGATAATGATGGTATAGATGAAGAAAAGTTAGCTTTTATTATGGACTTAAAAAATAATAAAAGAGAAAGAATAAGTGAATATATAAAGAAATATCCAACAACTAAGTTTTTAAAAAATAAAACACCCTGGGAAATTCCTTGTGATATTGCTCTTCCTTGTGCAACTCAAAATGAATTAAATGAACAAGATGCAAGTTGTCTTATTAAAAATGGTTGTATTTGTGTAAGTGAGGGAGCTAACATGCCTTGTACACCAGAAGCGATAAAAATTTTTAAATCCAATAAAATTTTATATGCTCCTGGAAAAGCTTCCAACGCTGGTGGTGTTGCAGTCTCGGGGCTAGAAATGGCTCAAAATTCATTGAGATATAGTTGGTCTAGGGACGAAGTTGACTCAAAACTTAAAGAAATTATGAACGATATTCATAAATCCTGTTTAATTCATGGTGAAGAAAAGGGTTGGGTTGATTATGAAAAGGGGGCCAATATTGCTGGATTTATAAAAGTAGCTGATGCAATGTTAGCTCAAGGTGTAGTTTAAATGCTTGTATCAACAGAATCTATTTCTTTAAACTACGTTAAGTATTCTGAAACTAGTATAATTGTAAAATGTTATACGAAATCTGATGGAATAAAATCCTATCTATTAAAAGGGATTAGGTCTCCTAAAAAAAAATCTCTAAACATTGGATTATTTCAACCTTTAACAATTTTAGAGATAGATGCAAACCATAAAAATAGAGGAAATTTAGAAATAATTAGATCAGCAAAAATCAGTAGGGCGTATAAAACAATTCATTTGGATGTTTATAAAAATTCAATGGTACTTTTTTTATCAGAAATATTATCAAAAACTATTAAAGAAGAGGAGGCAAATATCGAATTATTTAATTTTATTAAAAATTCGATGATTTGGCTTGACACTTCAAATAATTTTAGCAATTTTCACATCCATTTTTTAGTAAAACTTTTGCCTTTTTTAGGAATACTTCCTGAAAAATCAGATAATAAATTAGAAGCCTTTAATATGATTGAAGGTATTTTTTGTGAATATGATCACAGTGAGTTTTGCATAAATGGTAAATTAGTTCAATATTTTAAATCCTTTTTGGGCACAGAATTTGATGATGTATTGATCGAGATAAATTCAATAACTAAAAGAAGAGAATTAATTGAGTTTTTAATTAAATACATGCAAATTCACATCCCTGACTTTAATAGACCAAAGTCTATAAACATACTTTATGAGTTATTTCAATAAGCTTTCTCAACTTCTCTTTTTTTTAATTTTTACAAACTTTTGTTTCTCTCAAAAAGTTTTTATAATTGATGCTGATAACGGAAATAAAATTGTTAATGCCACTGTTTTTAGCAAACAAAACTTAAAGTCTGTTATTTCTAATATAAACGGTGAAGTAGATTTAAGCTCATTTAGTTCAAATGATTCTTTGGTATTTGGACATATCTCTTATAAAAATTTAACAACTCAGAAAAAATCTATAAAAGGTTCAATAGTTAGCTTGCAACCAGCCGCTCATGCTCTAAACGAAGTTGTTCTTTCGGTAGCTAGAAGTAAAGAAAGTAAAGAAAAAATCTCAAAAAAAGTCTCTGTACTTACTTCAGATGAATTAATACTAAATAATCCTCAAACTTCAGCTGATTTACTAACATATACAAGTGGAATCAGGGTCCAAAAATCTCAAGGTGGTGGTGGAAGTCCATCAATAAGAGGATTTGAAGCAAATAGAATTTTGTTAGTTATTGATGGCGTAAGAATGAACAATGCAATTTACAGATCTGGCCACCTACAAAACTCTATTACAATAAGCCCTTACAGTCTGGAAAGAACGGAGATTATTTATGGGCCATCGTCTGTGGGTTACGGATCAGATGCTCTTGGTGGGGTTATTCATTATTTTACCAAAACTCCAAGATTTAATAATACAGAAAAATGGATTATAAATGGACTATCTTCATACAACACAAGACTAAAGAATAGTGTTCAGAATTTTGATATTGAACATAGTTCAAAAAGATGGGCTAGCTACACAAATTTTTCTTTTTCTAAGTTTGGAGATATAATCATGGGGGCTAATAGAAATCATGGTTTTAAGTCGTGGGGATTGGACAATCATTATCTCAACCCTGAAAGGTTTAATGAGTCCAGTATCTCCAATAATGACCCAAAGGTTCAGAAACATACTGGCTATGAACAATTTGATTTCTTGCAAAAATTTAATTTTAAATTAACAGAGTTTTCAAACATGGTATTAAATTTTCAAAAATCACAATCCTCAAAAATAAAAAGATATGATAAGTTAAATGAAATGAACGAGGAAGCTTATAAATTCGCTGAATGGTATTATGGACCTCAAGACAGAACCCTAGCTTCGGTTAAAATTAAATCTTCTAGAAAAAATAAGTTTAGTGATAGTAGAAAAATTTTGTTCGCTTATCAAAAAATAAAAGAATCACGTCATGCAAGGAAGTTTAATCAACTTTCAAGGACAAATCAATTAGAAAACTTAGACATTTTTTCGTTAAACATTGATCTACAAAAAATTCTTTCAAATAATTCCTCGATAGCTTATGGATTTGAATTTGCTACAAATAATGTTTATTCTGATGCCTATCAACAAAACTTCATTGTGTTGTCAGATATGATTTTAAGTGAAACTAATAAAATTTTTGAAACACCAACAAGATATCCAAGTGCAAAAGGATCTTATAATACATCAGCTATGTACTATGAAATAAGAAAAGATATATCACAAAATTTCAACATTAACATAGGAATGAGATATACAAACACACACCTTGAAGCAAAGTGGGATGACAACGAAATTATTAAAGCCAAACTAAATGATGTTACGACCACTAATTCTTCTTTAACAACTAGTATAGGTTTTGTATACAGGCCGAAAAACAAATGGAAATTAAATGCAAACTTTTCAAGCGGTTTTAGATCTCCAAATATTGATGATATAGGAAAAATTCGAGAACAAAAAGGAATTCTTTCTGTACCTAATTCATCACTTAAACCTGAATATGCTTACAACTCTGAAATTGGAATTTCAAATTTCTCTGAAAAAACAAAAAGTGGTTTTTCTCTCAACGTTTATTACACTCATATTTCTAAACATATTATGAGAGATTTTTTTGAAGTTATTGATGATGTAACAACAAATGACTCTAAAACCATATTATTTGACAATGAAGAAGTTATAACTATGGCAAATGTTAACAGAGGCAATGGATATATTTTTGGATCAACATTAGATTTTAGAAAAACATTTACAAAGAACTTGTATTTAAAGGGAAACGTTAGTTACACATTTGGTAAAAACACCAAATTAAATCAATTTATACCCTCAATTTCACCTGTTTTTGGAAGATTGACATTAAACTTAAGTCATGTTAAGTCTGAAAGTGAAATTTCATATAAATTTTCAGGTTCTAAGTCTCCCCACAAATATAGCGTGGGAGGTGAAGATGGATTAGAAGAGACTCCTGTAGCTTATGATTTAAAATATGGTTTTCATGGAATGCCCTCATGGGGAGTTTTAAAAATATCCTCATCTTACATCTTTTCCGAAAACCTTAAAACTACGCTAATTTTAGACAATTTGTTTGACATACACTACAGAGAATTTGCCTCAGGAATATCAGCTCCTGGACGAAATCTAAACATTGTTTTAAGTTATCGTTTTTAAGTTCTGTAATTTGAACTAAAATAGTTACTTTCGCTTTTTATCAAAATCTGATAATCAGAAATGAAATTTAAAGAATATAATGGATTGGATTTATCCAAGCTTGCGGTTGAAATTCTAGAGGACTGGGAAAGTAATAAAGCTTTTGAAAAAAGTATTGCTCTCAGAAAAGACTCCCCTCAATTTATTTTTTACGAAGGACCGCCTTCTGCAAATGGAATGCCCGGAATTCACCACGTCATGGCCCGCAGTATAAAAGATATTTTCTGTCGATATAAAACTCTAAAAGGCTTTCAGGTTAACAGAAAGGCCGGTTGGGATACACATGGTCTTCCAATTGAGCTTAGTGTTGAAAAAGAACTTGGAATTACAAAGGAAGATATAGGTAAGAAAATTTCAATTGAAGAATATAATAAAGCTTGTAAAAAGGCTGTAATGAAATATACTGGAGTATGGAATGATCTGACAAGAAAAATGGGTTACTGGGTTGATATGAGCGATCCATATATTACATATGAATCAAAATATATTGAATCTGTTTGGTGGTTATTAAAAGAGCTTTACAATAAAAAGCTTATTTATAAAGGATACACTATTCAGCCATATTCTCCAAAAGCTGGTACTGGGTTGAGTTCTCATGAACTCAATCAACCAGGAACATACCAGGATGTCAGCGATACAACAGTTACTGCACAATTTAAAACAATCGAGAGTTCCTTACCAAAATCTCTAATACCATACAAAAACTTGTTTATTTTGGCATGGACAACTACTCCATGGACACTCCCTTCAAATACTGCACTTACAGTTGGCTCAAAAATTGATTATGCTGTCATTTCAACTTTTAATCAATACACAAAGGAATTTACAAATGTGATTTTAGCTAAAGATCTTGTTTCAAAGGTTTTTGGAAATAACTTTCAACAAGTAAAAAGCATATCTGATTTAGATTTTATCCCAGAAAAAGACAAAAAAATCCCTTTTTACGTAAATGAGTTCTTAAAAGGGAAAGAATTAGTTGATATAAAGTATGAACAAATTTGGAATGAGTCTCCTTTACCACATGAAAATCCAGAAAATGCGTTTAGAGTAATTGAAGGAGATTTTGTAACAACTGAAGACGGAACTGGTATTGTGCATACTGCTCCAACATTTGGTGCGGATGATGCCCGAGTTGCAAAACTTGCTAACCCACCTATACCTGCACTTTTAATATTAGATAAAAACAATCAATTGGTTCCTCTTGTGAACCTACAAGGTAAATTTGTAGATGAGTTAGGTTTTTTAGGTGGAAAATATGTCAAAAATGAGTATTACGAGAAGAATGAAGTTCCTGAAAAATCTGTAGATGTTGAAATTGCTATCAAATTAAAAGAAGAAAATCGTGCATTTAAAGTTGAAAAATATGTTCACAGTTACCCAAATTGCTGGAGAACAGACAAGCCAATTTTATATTACCCTTTGGATTCGTGGTTTATAAAGGTTACTGAGCAAAAAGACAAGTTGGTTGACTTAAACAAAACCATCAATTGGAAACCAAAATCCACTGGTGAAGGTAGGTTTGGGAACTGGCTTATAAATGCAAACGACTGGAATCTTTCAAGATCAAGATTTTGGGGGATACCTCTTCCAATATGGAAGACATCTGACTCTAAAGAGACTTTAGTGATTGGATCAATGAGCGAGCTCAAAAAAGAAATTTCTAAATCAATAGAGAAAGGTTACATGAAACAGGATCCTTTTAAGGATTTTGACCCTAAGGATATGAGTAGTTCTAATTACAATAAGATCGATCTTCACAAAAATGTAATTGATAAAATTGTTCTTTGCTCACCTGAAGGTGAAAAAATGTTTAGAGAATCTGACCTTATCGATGTTTGGTTTGATTCAGGGTCAATGCCCTATGCACAATGGCATTATCCTTTTGAAAACAAATCAAAAATTGAAAACAATGAGGCTTTTCCTGCCGATTATATCGCCGAGGGTGTTGATCAAACAAGAGGATGGTTTTACACACTTCACACAATTGCAGGAACCGTATTTAATTCGGTAGCCTATAAAAATGTTATTTCTAATGGTCTTGTTTTAGACAAAAACGGACAAAAAATGTCAAAAAGACTTGGAAATGCGGTAGACCCTTTTGAAACAATTTCAAATTATGGCCCTGATGCAACTAGATGGTACATGATTAGCAATGCCAATCCTTGGGATAATCTAAAATTTGATATTGAAGGGATAGAAGAAAGCAAAAGAAAGTTTTTTGGAACACTCTACAATGTTTACTCATTTTTTGCTCTTTATGCTAACATAGATAAGTTCAACTATTCAGAAAAAGAAATTAATCTAAGTGATAGGCCTGAATTAGATCGCTGGATAATTTCAGAACTAAATTCACTGATTTTTGAAGTAGATAATCATTATGAAAATTATGAACCAACAAAAGCTGCCAGAGCCATTTCTGACTTCGTTCAACTTTATTTAAGTAATTGGTACGTCAGGCTTTCGAGAAGAAGATTTTGGAAAGGTAGTTACGAGCAAGATAAAATTAGTGCATACCAAACTTTGTATAAATGTCTTATTCAAATTTCAATCATATCCTCTCCGATAGCTCCTTTTTTTATGGATCGTCTTTATAAAGATTTGACAAATTGTACTAAAAAAAACTCATTAGAATCTGTTCATCATGAATATTTTCCAGTTTCAAATGATTTAGAAATAAATGCAACCCTACAGAACAAAATTAGAAAAGCTCAAACAATTTGCTCTTTAGTTTTGTCTTTAAGAAAGAAAGAAAAAATTAAAGTTAGACAACCTTTATCTAAAGTTATGATTCCTTTTTCAAGTGAATTAGAAAAGAAAGAAATTACTGATATTTCTGATCTTATTAAGTCTGAGGTAAACGTTAAAGAGATAGAACTAATTGGCAATTCCTCAGGAATTTTAATTAAAAAAGCCAAACCTAACTTTAAAACTTTAGGGCCTAAGCTTGGTAAAAAACTTTCAAAGGTAATTGCATGTATCAATGAACTAGATGATTTAGATATTGAAAAAATTGAGTTAGGAAACTCCATTGTAGTTGATGTTGAAGGTGAGGAAATAATTTTAGAACCAACTGATTTAGAAATTATTTCTGAAGATATAGAAGGTTGGCTTGTTGCTTCAGAAAAAGGAATAACGGTTGCTCTTGATATTAAATTGAATGAGCGTTTAATTAATGAGGGTATTTGTCGTGAACTAGTAAATAAAATACAAACTTTAAGAAAAGACTCTGGTCTTCAGGTAACTGATAAAATAATTTTAAAAATTCAGAAGGATAATATAATTGAAAAAGCTATTTTTGAAAACCAAAATTATATTTTAAACGAAACTTTAGCTGAAAGCCTAGAGTTTGTTGATTCAATTGAGGATGGCGTTGAAATACAATTTGATAATATTAATTCTAAACTATATTTAACTAAAATAGAATAGATATGGAAGTTACAAGATATTCTGATAAAGATTTAAAACATTTTAAATCTTTGATTGAAGGAAAAATTGAAAAGGCTCAAAATGACCTTGCATTAATTAAAAGTGCATATATGAATGATGGTGATAATGGCACTGAAGATACTTCGCCTACTTTTAAAGCTTTTGAAGAGGGGTCTCAAACAATGTCTAAAGAGGCTAATACTCAACTTGCTATAAGACAAGAAAAATTTATAAGAGACTTACAGGCGGCTTTGATCAGAATTGAAAATAAAACCTATGGAGTATGCAGGGTAACAGGTAAATTAATAAACAAAAAAAGACTTGAACTAGTCCCGCATGCTACACTAAGCATTGAAGCTAAAAATATGCAAAAATAGCTTCTGCTATTATTTAATATATTTCGACTATGACTTTAAATAAATCTTTAATTATTGTCTTTCTAATATTAATAGTCGATCAAATTTCTAAAGTTTATATTAAGTTAAATTTTCCTCTCACTCTTTATGGTGAATTACCATTGTTTGATTTGGGATGGTTTAAATTACTTTTTATTGAGAATAAAGGGATGGCCTGGGGAGCAACTATCAATGATTTTCTGCCTTTTATTTCAGAAAGAGATGGAAAACTGTTTTTAACTCTTTTCAGAATGGCGGCTGTAACTTTTATTTTTTATTGGCTCTACAATAGTGTTAAGCAACATTCTAGCAAGCTTTTAACAATCAGTTTATCCCTAATTTTAGCTGGTGCAATTGGCAATATAATTGATTCAGTATTTTACGGATATTTCTTTACCAATAGCTATTACAATGTGGCTCAGTTTAGCCCGGGAAATGGATATGAATCTTTTTTTCATGGGCATGTGGTTGACATGCTTCAATTTCCGATGTTTACCTGGGTGTGGCCTGATTGGATTCCATATTTTGGAGGAAATGAGTTTACTTTTTTCGAACCTGTATTTAATATAGCAGATACTTCAATCTCAATAGGAGTAGGAATTATGCTTTTATTTAATAAAAAAATCTATTCAGAAAACTTATAAACTTTATTTGGAGTAATACAATAGTCTAGCTTAATATCTTTACTGTTTATATCTTCAATTTTATTAATTGGATCAAAATAAGATAGCCCAACTTTTATTGCACGCGGACATTTAGATAAAAACTTGTCATAATATCCTCCTCCGTACCCCACTCTATGCCCGAAATTATCAAATGCAAGTAAAGGAACAAAAACAAGATCTATTTGATTGTTATTAATTTGAATCCCATTGAAAGGTTCCGATATCCCCAAATGATTGGTTTTTATTAGCGTAGAATCTGTTAACAAAAAACTATCTATAGTTTTAGATTCTAAATTTAATTTTGGCAAGATTACATTTTTGTCTTTTCCTTGAACAATTTGGATTATTAATTTACTGTCAACCTCTTTGTGTTTTTCAATTGGGAAAAAAACATGATAATTTTGAAAATTCCAAATATCAATCTCAAGAGTTTTATTAGCAATTTCTAAGCTGAGTGTTTCAGTGTTTGTTAAAGAGCTTCTTTTAAGTTTGTAAACTTTCCTTAAGTCTCCCTTAAACACTACTTTTTAATTTTGAATTTATAAAGCCCTTTATATATGAAAAAGGGCATAGGGACAAGAACAGAAACAAAATATGCTATAAATGCTGAGGTTTCGTCAAGGGCAACAAAAAACGTTAGGAAAATAAGCGAACTGTATATTGTTAGATTAACAAAAAACTTTCTAAAAAAAATTAAATAATTCTTTAGATCAAAAGACTCTTTTTCTTTTTTAGACATAGTATTGTAACCAGCGAGTAACATATCTGCGTTTTTTTCATTAATCATATATGCACAAATAATGAATGTAAGATCACAAATAATGACTCCCCAAAACATTTCCATATTATCCTTTTTATACAAATTTAAAAAGAATTAATTTAGAAATATGATTAGCTCATCAATAAAAATTGAACTTTCTACAATGCCTACACAACCTGGAGTCTATCAATTTTTAAACAAAGAGAATAAGATAATTTATATTGGGAAAGCAAAAAATTTAAAAAAAAGAGTCTCGTCCTATTTTAGAGGGACCATATCTTCAAGAAAAACAAAAAACCTTGTTAAAAATATTGCAGAAATCAAGCATGTAGTTGTCAATTCTGAATCAGATGCTCTTCTTTTAGAGAATACTTTAATAAAAAAGTTTCAACCCAAATACAATATCCTACTCAGGGACGACAAAACATATCCATGGATAGTAATTAAAAATGAAGCTTTCCCTAGGGTTTTAACAACCAGAAGAGTAGAAAAAGACGGATCTGAATATTTTGGCCCTTTTACAAATTATAAAACAGTTAGAACAATTATGGGAATTTTTTCAAATCTATATTCCCTAAGAACTTGCTCTTTTGATCTTTCCTCTAAAAATATTGAAAATAAAAAATATAAAGTATGTCTCGAATTTCACATTGGAAATTGTTTGGGCGGATGTGAAGGAAAACAAACTGAAGATAACTATCAAATTTACATTTCTAATATTAGAGATTTTTTAAAAGGTAAGATCTCAAGCTCCATAAATTACTTTAAAAATGAAATGAACATAGCTTCAGAAAATTTAAATTTTGAAAAAGCCCAAAGGGCAAAGGAAAAAATAGACCTTTTAAATAATTATCAATCAAAATCCACAGTTGTAGACTCAAAACTTAAAAGTATCGACGTTTTTAGTATTATTTCAGATGCGACTCATGCTTATGTAAATTATCTTCAGGTCGCATACGGAAGAGTTGTGAGATTTGATAATATTGAGATTAAAAAAAAATTAGATGAATCTGACAAGGAAATACTTTTAATGTCCATCCTTAACTTGAGAGATAAATTCTCTTCAAAAAATAAGATGGTTATAGCAAATGTTGATTTTGATAATATCTTGGACATTAAATTTATAAATCCTAAAACTGGTGACAATAAAAAGATTTTAAATTTATCATTAAGAAATGCGACACAATTTAAACTCGAAAAACTAAAACAAATTCAAATAGTTGACCCGGAAAGACACTCTAGCAGAATCATGAATCAAATGAAATCAGATTTGCGTTTGAATGAAAATCCTGTTCATATTGAGTGTTTTGATAATTCTAATATCCAAGGCTCAAACCCTGTTGCTTCATGTATAGTTTTTAAAAACGCAAAGCCATCTAAAAAAGACTATAGACTGTTCAATATAAAAACCGTGGACGGGCCTGATGATTACGCCTCAATGGAAGAAGTAGTTTTTAGAAGATATAAAAGAATTCTTAATGAAAAATCTCATTTGCCTAACTTAATAGTAATAGATGGCGGAAAAGGTCAGTTAAGTTCTTCGATAAAAGCTCTTAAAAAACTTAATTTGGATAAAAAAATTGCAATTCTTGGTATAGCAAAAAGATTAGAGGAGATATTTTATCCTAACGATCCAGTTCCCCTTTATTTAAACAAAAAATCAGAAACCCTTAAGGTAATTCAACAAATGAGGAATGAAGCGCACAGATTTGCTATCTCATTTCATAGAAAAAAAAGAAGTAAGCAGGCTCTTAGCTCAACTTTCGATTCAATTCCCGGAATTGGAGAAAAAACAAAAATTCAACTTTTAAAAAAATTTAAATCCCTGAAAAAAATAAACGAAATTTCAGATGAATTACTCATTAAAGAAATTGGCATTAGTAAAACAAAAAAATTAAGAGCATTTTTAAACTCCAAAAATTAATAATGGTTATTTTTGTATTTAAATGAATTTTAAAAAAATTAGTACGCTCTTAATTATTTTAAATTGTTTCATAATTACCGGTCAGGGTTATGTTGGTGTAAAAGCTCCATTTATCAACACATCATTTGATTCTTTTAAAGCAGGAGAATCCTTAAAATTTCGAATTCATTATGGTTTTTTTAATGCAAGCTATGCCACGCTGGAATTGAGTGAGGAAGTTTTAAATAATGAAAAAATTTTAAAAGCAACAGCGATCGGAAGAACAACTGGGCTAGCAAGATTTTTTTTTAAAGTTGAGGATATTTACGAAACCTACTTTAATAAGTCTTTAGTAAAACCTTTAAAATCTACAAGAAATATTTATGAAGGTGGTTACACTAAGAACACGGAAACATACTACGACTATAAAAAAAATGTTGCTAATATAAATGACATAAAAAACTCTAAACTAAGTACTGTAAAAATTGAAAAAAATGTTCAAGATTTAATTTCTACTTTTTACTTTTTAAGAAATCACTTTGATGTAAAAAATTTAAAAATCAATGACTATATAAGAATCACTATCTTTTTTGACGCTGAAAATTACCCCTTTAGAATGAAATTTTTAGGATATGAAAATATCAAAACTAAATTTGGTGAGATTAATTGTCTAAAATTTAGGCCATACATAGAGTCTGGAAGAGTTTTTGGTGATAGTGAAAGTTTAACTCTATGGGTTAGTAATGACAAAAACAAAATCCCTATAAAAATTGAAGCTGGACTAAGAATCGGCTCGATTGAAGCAGATTTAGAAGAGTTTAGGGGCTTAAAACATCCTTTTAAAGTCAACATAAATGAGTAGAATTCTCTCAATATTATTTATCATTTTTTTTCTTTTTTCATGTCAAGAGAATAAAAAAGAAGAACAAAAAGCAGAAAAAAAACCAGAAAAAATTATTACCCAATTTGGTTATACTTTAAATAATTATAATGTAAAAAGAGGAAGGGTTAAAAGTGGTGACTCGTTTGGAACAATTCTAGAAAATAATAATCTGTTCTATCCACAAATTTATAACATCGTTCAAAAGGTTAAAAAAGTGTATGATATAAGAAAAATTAATATTGGAAAACCATACACAATATTATCTTCAAAAGATTCTCTTAACACTCCTCAAGTATTTATTTACCAACCAAATTTAATTGACTATGTGGTTGTTTCTTTAACCGACTCGCTTTGGGCTGAAAAAAAATCAAAAGCTATTCAATTAAAAGAATTTAAAGCTGAAGGTGTAATAACTAGTTCACTTTCTGAAACTATGGAAGAAAAAAGACTTTCTCCGTTATTATCTAACGAATTATCAGAAATTTATGCTTGGACTATCGATTTTTTTAGACTTGAAAAAGGGGATAATTTTAAAATAATTTACTCTGCTAAATTTGTAGATGATTCTATTTATGTTGGTTTAAACAGAATTCATTCTGCTTTTTTCGAACACAGAGGAAAGCCCTTTTACGCAATTGAATTTGAAACTGATCCAAAAAGAGGAATTTTCGAATATTTTGATGAAAATGGTAAAAATTTAAGAAGAGCATTTTTAAGATCTCCTGTTCAGTTTAGTAGAATTTCATCCAGATATAATCTAAAAAGAAGGATTGCTTATTATGGTTACAGAGTGAGGCCACATAAAGGAACTGATTTCGCAGCACCAGTTGGAACACCGATTAGGGCAACAGCCAGTGGAACAGTAACAAAATCTAGTTATACTAGATCAAATGGTAAGTATGTAAAAATTAAACATAACGCTACTTATTCTACTCAATACCTTCATATGGATAAAAGGGCCGTCAAGGTAGGTCAGTTTGTTAAACAAGGAGATTATATTGGAACTGTTGGTATGACAGGAAACACAAGTGGGCCTCATGTTTGTTACAGATTCTGGAAAAATGGAAAGCAAGTAGATCCTTTGAAACAAAAACTGCCTGAGGCAAAGCCTATTTCAACAGGATTAAAAAATAGATATTTAGAATATATGGGGCCGATAAAAAAACAACTTGATGCTATTGAATCAAATGTTAACTTTGGTCAAAATTTAAAGACTTAATTAAATGAGTTTAAAAAAAATTAATCCAACCCAAACAAAGTCTTGGAAAAAGCTTTTGAAACACTTTGAAAGTATCAAAAACAAAAAGATTGAGGATCTTCTTGGTTCTAGAAAAAGCCCAGTAAAATTTAATTTGGTTTGGGATGATTTTATTATTGACATATCAAAAAATATAATTGATAATACAACTTTAGAACTACTTTTAGAATTAGCCGATGAATGTAATTTAGGTGATGCTATATTAAAGCAATTCAGAGGCGATTCAATAAATGAAACCGAGAATAGAGCTGTTCTTCATACTGCTGTAAGAACATTTAAAAAAGATAGCATTAACATTAATGGAAAAGATATAATTCCATCAATTTTTGAAACAAGAGAAAAAATAAAAAGGTTTACTAATAATATCTTAAACGGCAACTTAAAAGGGGCAACAGGAAAGCCCTTCACTGATGTCGTTAATGTTGGTATTGGTGGTTCTGATTTAGGTCCGGTTATGGTTGTGGAAGCTTTAAAGCATTACTGCACTAAATTAAATACTCACTTTGTCTCTAACGTTGACGGAGATCATGTTTTTGAGGTTATTAAAAATTTGGACCCAGAAACAACTTTGTTTATTGTAGTTTCAAAAACTTTTACAACTCAAGAAACTTTATCAAACGCTAATACAATAAAAAGTTGGTTAACAAAACAGCTTGGAGAATCCTCAGTATCAAAGCATTTTGCAGCAGTCTCTACTAATCAAAAAGCAATAAAAGAATTTGGGATTAATCCTGCGAACGTTTTCCCTATGAACGATTGGGTTGGAGGAAGGTTTTCTTTATGGAGTTCAGTAGGACTCTCTATTAGTCTTTCTGTTGGGTACGAGAACTTTAGCAATTTATTACTTGGTGCTAATAAAATGGACGAGCATTTTAAAACGACAAAATTTGATTCTAATATTCCAGTTGTTTTAGCGCTTTTAAGTATTTGGTATAATAACTTTTTCAAAGCTGAAACTGAAGGGGTGATCCCCTACACTCAGTATTTAAACAGACTACCTGCTTATCTTCAACAAGCTATTATGGAAAGTAATGGCAAAAGTGTGGATCGCAGTGGAAATAATATTAGTTACCAAACTGGAAACATAATTTGGGGAGATACAGGAACCAATTCTCAACATGCTTTTTTTCAACTAATTCATCAAGGGACCAAACTAATACCTTGTGATTTTATAGGCTTTAAAAAGCCTTTGAAGAAAGAGAATAAACAACATGACAAACTAATGTCTAACTTTTTCGCTCAAACTGAAGCTCTAATGATGGGTAAGTCTGAAAAACAAGTTCTGGAAGAGCTTAAGCAAACTGATTTAAGTGCTAAAGAGTTTGAATTTTTAAAAAACTTTAAAGTTTTCAGTGGCAATAAACCAACCAACACAATACTAATTGATAAATTAACTCCTAAAAGTTTAGGTTCTTTAATAGCAATGTATGAGCATAAAATATTTGTTCAAGGTGTAATTTGGAATATTTTTAGTTACGATCAGTGGGGGGTAGAGCTAGGGAAACAGCTTGCCTCTAAAGTACTAAGAGAAATAAATGGTAACAAAATTTCAAGCCACGATAAGTCTACAGAATTTCTTTTAAAAAATTATTTATCAAATTCATAATTTTTACACTCTTTTTTTTTCAAAAAACTAAAAAAAAACCAAAACGCTGAGTTATACACATAGTTTGTTAAAAAAAAGTAACATCTATTTAACAATTATTTAACAAAATTTGAGCACATTTGCATTTATAAACTACAAATAAATTATGAAAAAAATAATCTTACTTTTTACAGCTATCTTAATCTCAGGATTCAGTTATGCTCAAAATGCTATTACAGGTACGGTTGTTGATTCAGAATTAGGGTCTCCCCTTCCTGGAGCAACAGTGCTTGTAAAAGGAACTTCTAACGGAGTTTCTACAGATTTCAATGGAACTTTCACTATCAATGTTTCTGATTCAGGAACATTAGTTGTTTCTTACATTGGTTATGATACTCAAGAAATATCATTTAGTGATGGAGTTAATCTTGGTAATATTGCTCTAGTAGCGAGTGCCAACGAATTAGAAGGAATAACTGTTTTTGGAACAGTTGACTTTGCAATTGATAGAGAAACACCAGTTGCTGTTTCTACATTAACGGCTTCAGACATTCAAGAAAGAATTGGAAATTTAGAACTGCCTGAAATGCTTAACTCAACACCAGGAGTGTATGCTACAAGAGCTGGTGGTGCTTTTGGGGATTCAAGAATTAATGTAAGAGGATTCGATTCTAAAAACACTGCTGTTTTAATCAATGGTATTCCTGTTAATGATATGGAAAACGGAAGAGTTTTCTGGTCTAACTGGTCCGGTTTAACTGATGTTGTTTCTGCCATGCAAGTTCAAAGAGGACTTGGTGCATCTAAATTAGCTATTTCATCTGTTGGTGGTACAATTAACGTACTAACAAAATCTACAGAACTTACTAGAGGGGGTAAAATAGCTGCTACTGTTGGTAATGACGGTTATATGAAAAATGTAGTTTCATATAATACAGGGGAAATGGATGGAGGACATGCTCTTTCATTGCTATTTTCTCATGTTGAAGGAGATGGATATGTAAACGGTACCATGTTTGAAGGATACAACTATTTCTTAGGATACGGTTGGGAATCTGAAGATGATAAGCATAACGTACAAGTAATTGTTACTGGTGCGCCTCAAACTCATAATCAAAGAACAAGCAGTTACTTTAATATGGCTACAGCAGGAGATTATGAAAAATATGGTATTCGCTATAACTACAACCACGGATATCTTGATGGTCAAGAGTTTAACTGGAGAAAAAACTTTTATCACAAACCTATTGCGTCAGTAAACTGGGAGTGGGATATAAATGAAACTACAGATCTTTCTGCATCAGCATATTATTCTGTAGGTAGAGGTGGTGGAACTGGAGATATTGGTCGTTTAGGCGGCAACTATGCTAGTAGTTCTAGATTTAGAAATGCAGAAACTGGAGAAGTTGAATGGGATGAAATTGTAAAATCAAATTCAGGTCAAGGAGGAAATTGGAGTGGAGGATACAGCTACAACAACGTTGTAGACCAAGCTACAGGTCTTTACATCGTAAATGATCAAGACGAAAGAGTTGATGGAGTTAAAAGAAATGGTTTTGTAAGAAGAGCTTCTATCAATTCTCATAATTTTGTTGGGACTTTAATTAATCTTAAAAAACAACTTTCAGACAAACTTACATTAGACTTTGGGGCTGACTTAAGAACTTATAGAGGAATTCACTACAGAAGACTTGATAATCTTTTAGGAGCTGATGGATATAGAGACTTTGACAATGTAAACTATGCTGGAGGAAGTGCAGTGAGAACAACTACTTATAGTTCTAATTTAGGTGAACTTTGGAATGTTTTTAGAGACACAGATGATGAAGAAAAAATAGATTATCACAATGATGGTTTTGTTAGATGGAGCGGGGTGTTTGGACAGCTTGAATATAAAAATGATAACATTTCTGCTTTTGTTCAAGGAGCTGTTTCTAACCAAGGTTTCCAAAGAGAAGAGTTTTTTAATCAAACTCCTGGAAATCAAAAAACTGACTGGAAAAATATTTCTGGAGGAAATATAAAAGGGGGGATGAATATAAATATAGATGCTAAAAATAACATCTATTTCAACGCAGGTAGATATTCAAAGCAACCTAATTTCGATGCCGTTTGGATTAATTTTAGCAACACTTTAAACCCAGACTTAAGAAATGAAAAGGTTGTTGGATTAGAAGCTGGATACGGATACAGATCAGAAAAACTTAGTTTTAACATTAATATCTACAAAACAACTTGGGAAGACAGATTTTTATCTGATGGTGTTAGGATAGATGGAGTTAATGGTAGTGCTAATTACTACGGTATAAAACAAGTTCACACTGGATTTGAGTTTGATGGTGTTTGGGAACTTAGCCCTTTTGTGAAACTTGAGGGGATGTTATCTCTAGGGAACTACAGATATGGTTCTGATGTTACAGCAAGTGTTTTTGACTCAAGTCAAAATCTTCTAGGAAATTCTACTATTTACTTAGACGGAGTTAAAGTTGGTGATGCTGCTCAAACTACTTCGAGAATAAATTTAGTAGTAACTCCAACAGACTTGTTCAAATTTAATTTAAGCATGTTCTCAGCGTCTGATCTTTATTCTGACTTTAATCCAGAAGACTTTACAGACCCAAGTGATGAAGCAATGATGCTTCCTGCATACGAGCTTTTTGATTTTGGAGCCTCTTATAAATTAAATATTTCAGGAGAAACTATTTACTTAAGAGCTAACATTAATAATATTTTTGACAACTTCTATTTTGCTGAATCTAAAAACAACTACTTAGCTGGTCCAGATGATTCTACATATTTAGGTGTTAATACTAGAAATAGAGTGTTCCCTGGATGGGGAAGAACTTGGAACGTAGGATTTACTTACAGATTCTAGTTTAAAATTAAAATATCCACAAAAAAGCCTCTTTGAACAAGAGGCTTTTTTTATTTTAAATCCTTTAGATTAAGTTGGATAGTAGTTCTGTCTTTCCAATTATTTTCCTCTATTGTATAAGCAGCAGAAAAATTTGATTTATTTTCAAGTAAGCTAAACTTTGATGTAAACCAAAAACCAATTGACGAGAAAACAGTCTTTTTATCTTGAGTTAAATTTAATTTTATATGCTCTTTATCTTTCCCAAGTTCAAATGGTTTCCCCTTAAGAGAAATGTTTTCAGTTAAAAATACAGGAGCTCTATTTCCGGTTCCAAAAGGTTCGAATTGCTTTAAAATTCTAAAGAACTTCGGAGTAATTTGATCAAAATTAATTATCGATTCTATATTAAGTTCTTGTTCAATTACTTTTTCTTTATGTAAATTCTCAACAGCACTTTCAAATGCCTCTTTAAACAACTGCAAATTTTCATTTTTAATAATAAGCCCAGCTGCATATTTATGCCCCCCATGCTGTTCAAGGATATGACTACAGCTTTCTAATACAATGTTTAAATCAATTTCTTTTATAGACCTAAGTGACGCGCTTAGCATTCCATTCGATGAGTCTGTAAAGACAGCTGTGGGTTTATAAAATTTATCTACAAGACGAGATGCAACAATTCCTATAACTCCTTTGTTCCAATTTGAGGAATAAACAACAATTGAACTTTTATTTTTGGATTGCTCAGCCTGATTAACGGCTTGTTCTGTCATTTCTTTTTCCAATAATTTTCTTTTGGAATTTAGAAGTTCTAATTCATTTGATAATTGATCGCTTTCTTGTTGATCGGTGGACATAATAAGCTTCAAGGCTTTATTTGCATGATTAATTCTTCCTGCTGCATTTATTCTTGGAGCTACATAAAACATTAAGTCACTTATTATGTATTCTTTCTTAGGTTTTAACTTAAGAAGGCTATAAAGTCCTAGTTTGGGGTTTGAGTTTATGATTTGTAAACCTAAAAAAGACATTATTCTATTTTCTCCAGTTAAGGGAACAATATCAGCGGCAATAGCAAGAGAAACTAAGTCCAAATAATAGATTAAATCTTTCTTTAATGATAAAGATGTATTAATTGCTTGTATTAGCTTAAAGCCTACTCCACAACCACAAAGGTCTTTATAAGGATAAGAACAATCATTTCTTTTAGGGTTTAATATTGCTGTAGCATTTGGAATATTATCGTCAGGGCTGTGATGGTCACATATAATGAATTCAATATTATTTTCTTTAGCATATTCCACTTGTTTAAAGGCTTTGATTCCGCAGTCCAAAGCAATGATTAATTTAATTTCACTTGATTTAGCAAGATCTATTGCATTAAAAGAAATACCATATCCTTCACTAACTCTATCTGGAATATATTCAATCACTGAAAGGCCTGCTGCTGATTGTAAAAACATAGAAAGTAAGGCAACTGAGCAAGTGCCATCTACATCGTAGTCTCCAAAAATCATAATCTTTTCCTTTTTTTCAATAGCAGTCTTAATTCTTGAAGTTGCTTTAGTCATATCTTTCATCAAAAAAGGGTCATGAAGTTTCTCGAAATTTGGTCTAAAAAAATCTTTGGCCTGTTCAAAAGTTGTAACTCCTCTTTTTACAAGCATTGATGAAAGAACAGTAGAAATATTTAATTCTCTTGCTAGGCTATCGATAACTTTAGTTTCAGAATTCTTATTTATAATCCACTTCATTTAGACAGTTTATATCCTTCAACAATAACTACTATCTCTCCTTTAATAGACTTTTCGGTTAAAGATTCTAAAACACTGTGAATAGTTCCTCTAATTGTTTCCTCATATATTTTAGTTAGTTCTCTGGAAATAGAAACTTTTCTGTTTGATCCAAAATGAATCAAAAAATCGTTGAGAGTTTTTAAAATTTTATGAGGAGATTCGTAAAAAACCATAGTTCGTTCCTCCCTAGAAAGTATTTCTAATCTTGTTTTTCTTCCTTTTTTTAACGGTAAAAATCCTTCAAAAATAAATTTATCACTAGGAATTCCACTATTAATAAGAGCAGGAACAAATGCTGTTGGGCCTGGTAAACAATCAATTTCTATGTTGTTTTGAATACAGGTTCTGACAATTAAATATCCTGGATCTGAGATTCCTGGTGTACCAGCATCTGAAATTAAAGCAACTTTAGTTCCGCTTTTAATTTTTTCTATTATAATATCAACTTCTTGGTGTTCATTAAATTTATGATGAGATCTCAGTGGTGTTTCAATTTCATAATGAACAAGTAGTTTTTTGCTTCTTCTGGTATCTTCACATAATATTAGATCCACATCTTTTAAAACATTAATTGCACGTAACGTAATATCATCAAGATTTCCTATGGGAGTTGGAACAATATATATTTTTGCCATGTTGAATTAAATTTAGGACATTTGTCTAGTCTTTAAAGTTAATTACTTTATAACGGTTTGCAATAAATAATTAGTAGATGAATTCTAGCGATAATTTTAAAGGAAAAATTGAAGTGATTTGCGGTTCGATGTTTTCGGGTAAAACTGAGGAATTAATAAAAAGGTTAAAAAAAGTTGAATTAAATGGTTTAAAATATATCGTATTTAGACCTAAACTTGACTCTAGAAATCCTGAAAATAAAATTATTTCTCACGCAAAAAGTGAAATTTCTGCATCTATAGTTTCCTCAGCTGAAGAAATTTTGAAATTATCAAAGGAATATCCGGTTATTGGAATTGATGAAGCTCAATTTTTTGATCGATCTATTGTGGAAGTCTGTAACACACTTGCTAATCAGGGAGTTAGAATTATAGTTGCTGGATTAGACATGGATTATGAAGGAAATCCTTTTGGCCCAATGCCTTACTTAATGGCATGTGCAGAAGAAGTTACAAAAGTTCATGCTATTTGTGTTGAAACTGGAAATCCTGCAGGATATAGTTTTAGAAAGAATGAAAGCAATGACTTGGTTTTAATTGGTGAGAAAAAAGAGTATTCTCCTCTTTCAAGAGAGGTGTTTTTTAAAAAAATGGCTAAAAGAAAAGAACAATAATGGCAGTAAAAGAAACTACCATCGAAATAAAACTTCAAAACTTAAAGTCAAATTTTAAGTTTTTAAAATCCAAAATTAATACTGATACGAAATTTATGGCCGTTGTAAAGGCATTCTCTTATGGTTCCGACTCTTTAATAATCTCAGAAGAACTTGAAAAAAATGGAGTAGATTATTTAGCAGTAGCATACGTCCGTGAGGGAATTTCCTTGAGAAAGGGAGGAATTAAAATTCCTATTTTGGTGCTGCATCCTCAAGAGGAAGATTTTAATGATATTGTTAATTATTCTCTTGAACCAAGTATATATTCATTTAGGGTGTTAAATCTTTTCTTTAAATCTCTCTCTGAAAAAAATATTAAAAAATATCCCTATCAAATAAAATTCAATTCAGGATTAAATAGACTAGGCTTTTCTGAAAATGATGTAAAACAACTATGTGATAAGATAAAAAACAACATACCAAATTATATTTTCTCTCACCTAGGAGCTTCAGAAGATCTTAATGAAACTATCTTCACTAGAAAACAAATTGCTGAATTTGAATTAATTTCTGAAAAAATTGAAAAACAATTAGGGCTTACAATTAAAAAACATTTGCTTAATACGTCTGGAATTCTAAATTATTCAAATTACCAATACGATATGGTTAGATCTGGAATTGGTTTATACGGTTTTGGTAACGATGTTAAATTCAAAACTGATTTAAAGCCAGTTTTAACTTTAAAAACTGTAATATCGCAAATTCATCATTTAAATCCAGGGGATTCAGTCGGATACAACCTTGGATATACTGCAAAAGAAAATACTGTTATTGCAACACTTCCAATTGGACATGCTGATGGAATTGGAAGGCAGTATGGAAAAGGAGTTGGGGAATTGGTTATTGCAAAACAAAAAGTTAAAATAGTTGGAAATGTCTGTATGGATATGCTTATGATTGATATCACTGGAGTTAATTGCAATGAAGGAGACGAGGTCATTATTTTTGATGATACTAATTATACAGCTGAAGAGTTTTCTAAAAAAGCAGACACAATTTCATACGAACTGGTAACATCACTTTCTAGAAGAATTAAAAGAAATATTCTTAACTAATGTTTCATTTATAACTTTTTGTTTTAAAATTGACTTATTTTTTTGAACTCTAAAAAGAAACCTTTTTTATACATATTTTTGAGTAAAATTTATAAAAAATGAAATTAGCAGTTGTAGGTGCAACCGGAATGGTTGGAACAGTTATGCTTGACGTATTAAAGGAAAGAAAATTTCAATATGATGAATTGCTTTTAGTTGCTTCAAAAAAATCTGTAGGTAAACTCATTGATTATTGTGGCGAAAAATATTCATTAATTGATGTGGAAATGGCTATTGAAAAAAAGCCAGATATCGCTATTTTTTCTGCTGGCGGCGATACTTCTTTAAAATGGGCTCCAAAATTTGCAGAAATTGGCACTATAGTTATTGACAACTCATCTGCATGGAGAATGGATCCTTCAAAAAAATTAATTATTCCTGAAATCAACGGCGATTTAATTTCAAAAGAAGATAAGATTATTGCAAATCCTAATTGTTCAACCATACAGATGCTGATGGCTCTTTCCCCTATTCACAATAAATTTGGAATAAAAAGAGTTATTGTGTCAACTTATCAATCCATAACCGGGACTGGAGTTAAAGCTGTTCAACAGTTAGAAAATGAATATAATAATATTGAGGGTGAAATGGCTTATAATTATCAAATACATCAAAATGCTATTCCACAATGTGATGATTTTTTAGACAACGGCTATACAAAAGAAGAAATGAAGTTGTCAAACGAAACTAATAAAATTCTTGATCCTAATATTAAAGTAAGCGCTACAGCTGTTAGAATTCCAGTAATGGGAGGACATAGTGAATCAGTAAATTTGGAACTTAATAAAAGTTTTGATGTTGGTGAAATAACTAGCCTTTTAACGGATACTGAAGGTGTTACTGTAAAAGACGATATATCAAATTTCGAATATCCAATGCCTTTTTATTCAAAAAACCAAGATGAAGTATTTGTTGGAAGGATAAGAAAAGATTTTTCGCAAGAAAATTCACTCAATATGTGGATTGTAGCAGATAATTTAAGAAAAGGTGCTGCAACTAATGCTGTTCAAATCGCTGAGAAAATTACTAAAGATTTCTTTTAAACTATTGAATTTCAAAAGTTTCCATGAACTTAGTTGTATAATCACCTTTTACATAAGCTGGATCATCCATTAATTGTCTATGAAAAGGAATTGTAGTTTTTATTCCTTCAATAATAAATTCATCAAGTGCTCTTCTCATTTTATCAATAGCCTCCTCTCTTGTTTGTGATGTAACGATTAACTTTGCAATCATAGAGTCATAATTTGGGGGAATAACATATCCGCTGTAAACATGTGTATCTAATCTTACTCCGTGACCTCCAGGTAAATGAAGATTTGTAATCTTTCCAGGAGATGGTCTAAAATTATTGTATGGATCTTCTGCATTAATTCTACATTCTATTGAATGAAGTTTTGGAAAATAATGTTTTCCTGAAACTTTAATACCAGATGCAACTTTTATTTGTTCTCTTATTAAATCATAATCAATAACCTCTTCAGTTATGGGATGCTCAACCTGAATTCTAGTATTCATTTCCATAAAATAAAAGTCTCTATTTTTATCAACTAAAAACTCAACAGTACCAGCGCCCTCATATTTAATATACTCTGCGGCTTTTACTGCAGCCTCTCCCATTCTTTTTCTTAAATCATCGGTCATAAACGGAGATGGAGTTTCCTCAGTAAGCTTTTGATGCCTTCTTTGTATAGAGCAATCTCTTTCTGACAAATGACATGTTTTTCCTGATTTATCAGAAACTATTTGAATTTCAATATGTCTAGGGTTCTCAACAAATTTCTCCATATACATACCGTCATTTCCAAAGGCAGCTTTTGCTTCCTGTTTAGCGCTTTCCCATAAATCTAAAAACTCTTCTTCACTCCAAACGGCCCTCATTCCTTTTCCTCCTCCACCTGCTGTGGCTTTAATCATGACTGGATAACCTATCTTCTTTGCTATTTTCTTTGCTTTATCAAAGGACTCAATTAAACCTTCAGAGCCTGGAATGGTTGGAACTCCTGCAGCCTTCATGGTGGCAATCGCTGATGCTTTATCCCCCATTTTATCAATCATTTCTGCAGAAGCACCGATAAACTTTATTTTATGTTCTTCACATATTTTTGAAAACTTGGAGTTCTCGGAAAGGAAACCATATCCCGGATGAATTGCGTCAGCATTTGTTATTTCAGCTGCAGCAATAATATTGGGAATTTTTAAATATGAGTCTGAACTATTAGCTGGACCAATACAAACTGCTTCGTCTGCAAATTTTACATGTAAACTTTCTTTATCCGCAACTGAATAAACAGCCACTGTTTTAATGCCCATTTCTTTACACGTTCGAATAATTCTTAAGGCTATTTCACCTCTGTTGGCAATTAATATCTTTTTAAACATAAGTTAGTGTTTATTATGATGGATCAACTAAAAACAGGGGTTGATCAAATTCTACTGGTGATGCATCATCAACTAAAATTTTAACAATTTTTCCTGAGCATTCAGACTCAATCTCATTAAATAGTTTCATTGCTTCTACAACACACAATACACTTCCTTCACTTATGCTATCACCTACTTCAATAAAATTTGGCTTATCCGGAGAAGGTTTTCTGTAAAAAGTTCCAATTATTGGAGACTTAATAGTTATTAAGCCCTCGTCTTCTTTAGAGGATATAGCCTCATTATTTTCTTCGTTTTGTAATTCTACCACTGGTTCGTTATGAACTGGGGCTGAATAAACTACTTGAGGATCACTTTGAACAATTGTTGGGGTTTTTCCTGTCTTTACACTAAGTTTTAAGTCCTTTGATTCGATTTTTACTTCACTAACGCCAGACTTGGCTACAAACTTGATTAATTGTTGAATTTCTTTAATATTCATAATAAAATTGTTATTGGTTATAAGCCCACTTTAAAAACATAGCTCCCCATGTGAAGCCAGCTCCGAAAGAGGCAAAAATAATATTATCTCCTTTTTTAAATTTTGATTCGTAATCATGAAGCAAAAGTGGAATAGTTGCTGCTGTAGTGTTCCCATACCTGCTAATATTCATTAAAACCTTGTCATCTTCTATTCCCATTCTGTTTGATGTAGCATCAATAATTCTCTTATTTGCTTGGTGAGCTACTAGAAAACTCACATCGGATTTAGTCAATCCATTTCTCATCATTATTTGATCAGCAGCATTAGACATATTAGATACTGCATGTTTAAATACATTTTTTCCATCTTGATAAATGAAATGTTTTTTTGACATTACTGTTTCTTTGGAGGTTGGGTTTATTGAACCGCCTGCTTCAATCCTTAACAAATCTCTATTAGATCCGTCTGATCTTAAATATTCATCTTGAACTCCAAGACCATTGGTGTTTGGTTCTAATAAAACTGCTCCAGCTCCATCTCCGAAAATGATACATGTATTTCTGTCTTGATAATCAACTATTGAAGACATCTTATCTGCTCCAATAAGTAAGACTTTATTATATCTCCCAGACTCAATAAAAGCTGATGCAGTTGACATACCATATAAAAAACCTGAACAAGCAGCATTAATGTCGTAACCAAAAGCATTTGAAGCGCCAATTTCAGAAGCAACAAAAGCCGCAGTAGCAGTTGCATGCATGTCAGGAGTTATAGTTGCTACTATAACCAGATCTATTTCAAGGGGATTAATTTGTTTTTTTTCAATTATTGCATTTGCTGCTTTTATGGCCATGTAAGAAGTTCCTATCCCTTTGTCTAGAATTCTGCGTTCCTTAATTCCTGTCCGTGTGGTTATCCAATCATCGCTAGTATCAACGATTTTTTCTAAATCAGAATTACTTAGTATTGTTTTTGGCAAAAAACATCCAACAGATGTTATTGAAGCATATAATTTTTTCAAACTAGTTGATTAAAATTTGATCAAAAATGACAAAAAATTAACAAAAAATGATAAAAATTGACAAAAAATTGACAAAAAAGACTAAAAAAGAGTCTTTTTTAAATTATGCCTCTGCTTCGGCAGTGTTGTCAATTAAAACTTTACCTCTGTAGTATAGTTTACCTTCGTGCCAATGAGCTCTGTGATATAAATGAGCTTCACCTGTTGTTTTGCAAGTAGCTATTTGAGATTCTGAAGCTTTATAATGAGTTCTTCTTTTATCTCTTCGAGTTTTAGATATTTTTCTCTTTGGATGTGCCATAATTTTAAATTAAGTCTTTTAATTTATCCCATCTGGGATCGGTTTTTTTATTTTTTCTATGAACATTTTCCTCATATCTCCTAAGAGCATTTAATGTTTCTGATTCTAATGTTCCGTTTTCAACACCTGGATGAATGATTTTAATTGGCAAAGATAATATTATCATTTCATATAAATAATGTGAAACGTTAATTTGTGAAACTCCATTAGGTAGAATCAAAAATTCTTCATTATCACAAATCTTTTCTGAACTAAACTTTACAACTAAATTCATTGCATTTTTTTGGGGAAAATCAAAAGGCTCGTTAGAAACGTGACAATTTAGATTGATGCTTCCCTTAGAGCAAAAATTTAACTCTAATAAGTTTGACTTTTTATTTAACAGAATCTTTGTTGAAATATTACAACTATTAAAATCATTATAATCAAAATGTTCAAAGAACGAATTATCTAAATCAAACTTAAATTCATGCACTCCTAATTTTAGCCCAGAAAAATTAATCACAAACTGATTTAAAAAATGCATAATACAAAGTTTGAGGCTGCGAATATAAGAAATATTATAATTGTAAAAGACTATTTACTAGACCTTTTAGATCCTGATATTGGTAGAGAATTGGTCTTTAATTTCTCATACATCTTTCTTGAACTAAATATATCAATAGCAGAATAAATGGCCTTTTTAAACGAACTTGATTCAGCAACACCTTTACCGGCAATATCATATCCAGTCCCATGATCAGGAGAGGTCCTTATTTTTTCTAGTCCCGCTGTGTAGTTGACACCCTCTCCAAAAGAAAGTGTTTTAAACGGAATTAAGCCTTGATCATGATATATAGCTAAAACAGCGTCATACTTCTTGTAAGACCCTGATCCAAAAAAACTATCACTTGAGAACGGGCCAAAGACAAGATCTCCAGTTTTTGAAATTTCGATTAATGAAGGCTTTAAAATATCTTCATCGTCGTTTCCAATTATACCCCCATCTCCAACATGGGGGTCAATTGATAAAAATGCTATTTTAGGTTTTTGTATTTTAAAATCCTTAATCAAAGAATTTTTTATAATTGAATGTTTAAGCATTATTAATTCTTTATTAATGCTGGAATGAATATTTTTAATTGGAATGTGATCAGTTATAAGCCCTACTTTTAAGCCGTCAGATATCATAAACATTAAACTTTCTCCATCAAGGATTTTTGATAAATAATCAGTGTGTCCTGGAAAATCAAAATTTTCATTTTGAATATTATTTTTATTTATCGGTGCTGTTACTAAAACATCTATTTTACTTTTAGACAACCAATAAACGGCTTCCTTTAAAGATAAATATGATATTTTTCCAGCCTCTGAACTCTGTTCTCCAAAATTTGTTTTAAACGGCTTTTCCAAGACATCAACAACATTAATTTTTCCGTTTACTGGAACACTTTTGTTTTTTAACTTGATAAAATCAAGTTCAAAATCAAAATGTTTCATTTGATCTGAAAGAAGCTGATCATTACAAAATAGAACAGGAGTGAAAAGCTTAAGATTTCTTTTATCACTTAATGTTTTTAGTATAATCTCAATTCCAATTCCATTTGGGTCTCCACATGAAACTCCGACTAAAGGCAAAGATTTATTACTCACTATAATCTCTTTATTTATTACTAATTTTGAAGTTAAATTAAAGATATAAATTTATACTCATGTTTACTGGAATAATTGAAAACCTTGCTAAAATAATTTCTATTAAAAAATCTAAAGGCAATCTTGATATTACACTTTCTTCATCGTTAACCTCTGAGTTTAAAATAGACCAGAGTATTTCTCACAATGGAATTTGTTTAACCATTACTAATATTGATGGAAATAACTATACAGTTACGGCAATTGAGGAAACAATTAATAAAACTACAATCAATAGTTGGAAAAAAGGAGATTCTGTAAATCTTGAAAGAGCCATGAAGCTTGGTGACAGGCTTGACGGTCATATGATACAAGGACATGTTGACCAAATAGGAACCTGTGTTGATTTTACAATGAAAGACGGTAGTTGGGAATATGTAATTCAATATGAAAAGTCTGAAAACATTACTGTTGAAAAAGGATCAATTGCAGTAAACGGAGTAAGCTTAACAGTAATTGACTCAAAGACCAACTCATTTAAAGTCGCCATAATTCCTTACACCTATGAGCATACTAGCTTTAAAACTTTAAGAAAAGGTGATTTGATAAATCTTGAGTTTGATATTCTTGGTAAATACTTATATAAAATGTCTAAAAACTACCTAAGTTAATTACATCTTTAAAATCCAACTCAAGGGATTTAAAGCTGTGGTTCTTTTAAAAATGCTAAACTGAATTGATGATTCACCTGTTGAACTATTTGTAAATACCTCTCCAATAACTTCTCCAGATTGCAAATCATCTCCTTTAGCAACATAAACTTTATATAGATTTTTATAAGCAGTTATATAATTTCCGTGTTGAATTAAAATTGTAGGGTTGCTACCTTTAAAACTTAAAACAGACAAAACCTTTCCTTTAAAAACTGTTTTTACTTTGGCTGATGTTTCGGTGGCTATTACAATTCCGTTACTCTTAATTTTAGCTGTTTTTACCACAGGATGAGGTTGAGTACCAAACTTTTGAATAACCACTCCTCTTGAAACTGGCCAAGGTAATTTTCCTTTATTTAATTCAAAGTTTTTTTCAAGGGCAATTGCTTCAGGTGTTAAAGTAAATGAATCAGATTTTTCTTTATTCTTGTTGGAAGCTGCAATCGCATCTCGAATTAATTTATCAATTTGTTTATCAATTCTAGTTCTTTCTCTCTGTTTTGCTAAAATATTTTTTTTATATTTTTTTTCTTCCTTTCTTAGATTGAAAGCGATTTTGTCAGCTTGTTTTTTCTCGTTTTCAAGACTTTTTTGAGTCAAACGATTATCGTTTAAAAGCTGCTGTTTTATTAATTTTCTTTCATTTAATTCTTCCTTGATTTTATTCAACTGTTCCGAAAGCTTTAAAATTTTGTTAGCTTGTGCTTTTCGGTAAACAGCATATTGTTTTATGTATTGTGTTCTTTTAAAGGCCTGAAAGAAAGTCTCAGAGGATAAAACAAACATTAGTCTGTTTTTGCCTGACCTTGCCTTATAAGATTGTAAAATCAATTCTTTATAAGCGCTTCTAACTTGGCTTAATTCTCTTGAAAGCTGATCTTGTTTTTTTTGATTTTCTTGTAAATCTTTGTTGAGTAAATTGATTTGTTTATTTGTAAGTTTAATAAACTCTTGTTTTCTTTCAATTTTAAGACTTAATTTTTCAATATCTGAAAATGTCTCTGCCCTCTGTTTCTTGTTTTTAAATAATAACTCATTAATCTGTTTTAATTCCTTTTGAATTGCTGCCTTTTGGCTTTCAAGTTGTTTTCTAGTTGTCTGAGAAATAATAAGCTGAGAAAATATTAATAAACAAAAAATAGAGACGCTAAGTTTTGTTATTCTTTTCACAGCTATAAATTAATTTTATTGTATCCTGATGGAATTTTAAATGGAAAAGAAATTCTTTCATTTATTCTACTAACTTTAGTTTTCATCTCAAACTTAATCGACTTGTCATTGTTTTTAGCAGTTATGGTTACAAATTGAGGAATGTTATTACTCTCAAATTTTTTATAATTTTCATAATTTACTATTAGTATTTCTCCTTTTTTACTTTCAAAAGACTGTTTTTTTAAAGTGAACTTATCAGGATTAAAGTAATATGTTTTGGTTATTTTATTTTTGCGGTCATAAGACTTTAAAATATATTCTGAGTTGCTTGATAACTTAGATACTTTTCTTTTATTGAACATAATTGGTTGTCCTAAAATTAAGTTCTCAATTGATTGAAGAGATAAGTTATAATTAAGGATATCAGAAATATATTTATAATCTCCTTTATAAAAAGATTTATTTAGTTTTTCATAAAACAACATTTCATTTTCAGTAAACATTCCTTTAAATAAAGGCACCAATAAAGAACCGCTTACAAGAATTTTGTCATTCTTTTTTATTCTCAAAGAGATGTTAAATTGATTTTTTCTATTGTTCTCGATAATGGTTGTTTGTGACCTTAATAATAAATATGTAAAACTTAATTTATTGTTCTCTATGTTTTCAATGATTAATGGTGTTGGTAAAGGCTTAAAAATACCCGTAGAGCTTGATTTCTTTGACAGTCCACAGCTTGAAATTAAAAAAAATAAGAATATAAACTTTCGCATTGTAAGCAAGTTAAATTAACTCACTGAAATCTCCAATATTTACTGATTTATAATTTCCATCGTATTTACAATTGTTCCCAATCATAGAGTTTTCAATATTTGCGTTTTTTACATTCGAGCACTCTCCGATGATTGAATTTCTAACCAACGAGTTTTTTATTGTAGCTCCTCTGTATAATGAGACATATGGGCCAACTGTTGAATTTTCAATCACGACATCTTTATCAATAAAAACAGGTTCAATTATATTTGAATCAATTGATTTAAAATCATTCGAAATAAGTTGTTTTTTATCATTATGATGAAACTCTAACATTTTTTGATTTGAAAAAATTGAGCTTTTTACATTTCCACAATCCAGCCATTCGGTTACTTTTCCGGCTTTGAAAACTCTTCCATTATTGATCATTTTCAATAAACCATCATTAATTTGATACTCTCCAGAATGTATGATTTTTTCATTAATTACATTTTGGAGTTGTTTTTTTAACTGGGAAGCCTCTTTAAAATAATACATTCCTATTACAGCTAAATTTGAGATATTGTTTTTTGGTTTTTCGACTAAATCAATAATATTTCCATCTGAGTTGAGCTTAACAACCCCGTATGCTTCGGGGTTTTCTACTTCTTTAGTCCATATTACAGCATCTGCATCTTTTTCAAAGCTTTCAGAAAATCTTATCAATGTATCTGGATAGATAACCATTGCTTTTCCGCTAAGCGAATCAGCTGCACACATAATTGCATGACCAGTGCCTAATGGTTCAAGCTGACGATATATAGTTGCTTTTGCATCAAATTTTAAAGCAAGACTTTTTAGCTTACTAATAATTTTATTTCCAAAAAAAGATTTGTCACCAACAATAAATGCCATTTCTTCAATTGGTTCATTAGCTAATTTAACAGCGTCCTCAACAAGCTGATACAAAATACTTTTTCCTGCAATTTTTACAAGAGGTTTCGCGGTTGTAAGTGTATGAGGTCTAAGTCTTGATCCTCTTCCAGCCATTGGTATAATTAGTTTCATCTCTTTATTTTAAGCCTGTACTACCAAACCCTTTTATGCCTCTTTCTGTATGGTCTATTATTTTTACTTCTTTAATTTCAACTTGTTCATGCTTGGAAATTACAATTTGTGCGATTCTATCACCAGAACTAATCAAAAAATTTTCACTTGATAAATTTATCAAAATCACACCAATTTCACCTCTGTAATCAGCATCAATTGTTCCTGGTGAGTTAAGAACGGTTATTCCTTTTTTCAAGGCAAGACCACTTCTTGGTCTAACCTGAATTTCATATCCTTTTTCTAATTGAGCATATAGACCAGTATTTATAAGTCTTCTTTCTAGTGGTTGTAAATTAATTGGTGTTTCAATAAATGCTCTTAAGTCCATTCCCGCTGAAAGCTCAGTCTCGTACTTAGGGAGAATATTGTTTGATTTATTAACAATTTTCAAAACCATCTCTCAAAAATAATGGTTTAAAATTAATTATTTAGAGCTTCTGCTCCACCAACTATTTCTAAAATTTCATTTGTAATTGAAGCTTGTCTGGCTTTGTTGTATGTTAATTTAAGCTCATCCCTAAGCTCAGAGGCATTGTCAGTGGCTTTATGCATTGCTGTCATTCTTGCACCATGTTCACTAGCAAAAGAATCCCTAATAGCTTTAAAGAGTTGCATTTTTAAAGATTTAGGAATCAAAGTGTTGGCTATACTTTCTAAAGAAGGCTCAAATATGTAATCTAAGTTTTCTGAGCCTTTACTTTCATTTATTGGAATAGGTAGAAATTGCTCAGATTTGATTATTTGAGTTGCGGCGTTTTTAAAAGAATTATACACAATTTCAATGTGGTCGTATTTTTTTGAAACAAATAACTCAATTAATTGATCAGCTATTTGAGAAACATTTTCATACTTTAAGTCTTCAAAAACGTCACTGTTATTTTGAATTAAAGTATCTGTTTTAGATAATGTGTCGTTAATTTTTTTCCCAATAGTTAAAAAATCAATTTTTGAGCTTTTGAATTTCTGTTGTGTTTTAAACACAGCTATTTGTTTAGAAATATTGGCATTAAAAGCTCCACATAAACCTCTATTTGAACTAATTGCAACGACTAGAACATTTCGCAACTCTCTGCTTTCTGTATAGGATTTGCTTGTTGAACCACTAGCTCCGCTAAAACTTTTCATTAATTCTGAAAGTTTTGTTGAATAGGGTCTCATAGCGGTAATTGCATCTTGTGCTTTTTTTAATTTAGCGGCAGAAACCATTTTCATAGCACTAGTAATCTGCATTGTAGATGAAACAGATCCTATTCTAATTCTAATTTCTTTTAGGTTTGCCATTTAATTTCTATTAGTAAGTTGAGCTTAATTCTTCAGCTGTTTTGGTTAAAACATCTACAACGTCGTCAGTTAATTTTCCTGACTTAATTGTTTCCATCGTCTTTTTATGTTTTGTATTTAAGAAGTCAATGTACTTTCTTTCAAATTCTTTTACTTTACCAACTGGAACTTTTCTTAATAAATTCTTTGATCCTGCAAAAATGATTGCTACTTGATCTTGAACAGTAAAAGGATCGTTTTGAGCTTGTTTTAAAATTTCAACATTTCTTTTACCCTTTTCAATTACATTTAATGTAGCATCGTCAAGATCAGAACCAAATTTTGCAAAAGCTTCAAGCTCTCTAAATTGAGCTTGGTCTAATTTTAAAGTACCTGAAACTTTTTTCATTGATTTAATTTGAGCAGACCCTCCAACTCGAGAAACTGAAATACCAACGTTAATAGCGGGTCTTACACCAGAGTTAAATAGGTTTGACTCTAAGAATATTTGGCCATCTGTAATTGAAATTACATTTGTAGGAATATAAGCTGAAACATCTCCTGCTTGAGTTTCAATAATTGGAAGTGCAGTTAACGAGCCACCCCCTTTAACAATTGATTTTAATGAGTCAGGTAAATCATTCATATCTTTAGCTATATCGTCATCAGCTATTACCTTTGAAGATCGTTCAAGTAATCTAGAATGTAAGTAAAATACATCTCCAGGATAAGCTTCTCTTCCAGGTGGTCTTCTTAATAACAATGAAACCTCACGATATGCTACAGCTTGCTTAGATAGGTCATCATATATTATAAGCGCCGGTCTCCCCGTGTCGCGAAAAAATTCTCCAATAGCAGCTCCAGCGAAAGGAGCATAAACTTGCATTGGCGCTGGATCAGAAGCGTTTGCTGCAACTATTGTTGTATATGCCATAGCTCCTTTATCTTCAAGAGTTTTTGCAATTCCCGCTACAGTTGAGGCCTTTTGTCCTACTGCAACATAAATACAATAAACGGGCTCGCCAGCATCATAAAATTCTTTTTGATTTAAAATAGTATCGATACAAACTGTAGTTTTTCCTGTTTGTCTGTCGCCAATAACAAGCTCTCTTTGTCCTCTACCAACAGGAATCATTGCGTCAATAGATTTTATACCTGTTTGAAGAGGTTCATTAACAGGTTGTCTGAAAATTACACCTGGAGCCTTTCTTTCTAATGGCATTTCATAAAGCTTTCCATCAATACTTCCTTTACCGTCAATTGGCTTTCCTAAAGCATTAACCACCCTTCCGACAATATTTTCGCCAACATTAATTGAGGCAATTCTTTGCGTTCTTTTGACTGTATCACCTTCTTTAATTTCTTTTGAAGGCCCTAACAATACAACTCCGACATTGTCTTCTTCAAGGTTTAGAACAATTCCTTCTAGACCTGAGTCAAATTGAACTAGTTCTCCGTATTGAACATTTGATAATCCATATACACGAGCAATCCCATCTCCAACTTGTAATACAGTTCCAACCTCATCAAGTGAAGCTGAGGCATCTAATCCTGTTAATTGTTTTTTTAATATTGCTGATACTTCAGCTGGCTTAATTTGTGACATAATCTACGATATTGATAAATTAGTATTTTTAGTAAATACTTGTTTTATATTTTTTAATTTATTTTTAAAACTTGCATTATATTCAACGTCTCCAACTCTTAAAATAAACCCTCCAATTAAAGTTTTGTCAATTTTATTTTCCAAAATTGTTTTCTTATTAGTGAGTTTGGAAACAGCTTCTAAAACCTCTTGTTCCATTTTATCATTTAACGGAACAGCAGTAGTAACTACAGCTGATTGGATTCCTTTGTGGTCCTTATAGAGCTCAATGAATTTGAAAGCAACTGTTTCCGTTAAATCAATTCTGTTATTTTCCGACAGAACATCAATAAATTTTAAAGATAATTTTGTGATGTTTTTAAAAATCAGTTTGAGTGTGCTTAGCTTGAGACTATTTTTAACAACTCTGCTTTCGACAAGAAATTTCAAATCATCATTTTGGTTGAAAGTGTTTGAAATAATTTGCATGTCTAAATACACTTGCTCAAGACACTTTTTGTCAATAGATTCTTGAACTAATGCTTTAGCATAACGAATTGATGCTCTACTAGATTTCATTTATTTTAATGTTACGTCCTTTACTAGTTCTTTAACCAAATCCATTTGAGATTTATCGTCAGAAAGCTTCTCTTTTAAAACTTTTTCAGCAATTTCTATTGAGAGTTCAGCTACTTGATTTTTTAAGTCAGAGATAGCAGCATTTTTTTCACTTGTGATTGTGTCTTGTGCTTGAGAAATAATTTTTTTCGCCTCAGATTTTGCTTCATTTTTGGCATCATCAATTAATTGTTGTTTAATCTCTCTTGCTTCTTTTAACAACAGATCTCTTTCCGCTCTAGCTTTTTTTAATGTAGCTTCATTATCAGATTGAAGCGAAACCATTTCTTCTTTGGCTTTTTCAGCTGAAAGTAAAGCATTTTTTATTCCTTCCTCTCTCTCATTTACAGCGTCTAAAATAGGCTTCCAAGCATATTTTTTTAAAATAAAGATCAAAATAACGAAAATGACTGTTTGCCAAAAAAACAAACCAATCGAAAATTCAGAAATAAGTTTTTCCATTTTTTTTAGGTTTAAAATTTTCTAAATACAGCACTGCTAATAAAATTAGCAGTGCCATAATTTTTTTCAGTTCTTAAAGTGCAAAAAGCGCAGCGAAACCTATCCCCTCCACAAGTGCTGCTAAAATTAGTGCAGCAACTTGAATTTTTCCACTTGCGTCAGGTTGACGGCCAATAGCTTCCATAGCTCCTTTTCCCGTTAAACCGATTCCGATTCCAACTCCAATTACTACTAATCCACCACCTACAATTACTGGTATTTCCATATTTATATAATTTTAATTAAACATTCATATTAATGATCTTCCTCCGCAACAGCAAATCCAAAATACAATGCCGAAAGCATTGTGAAAATATACGCCTGTAATAGTGCTACTAATATTTCAATAATTGAAATAAAAAACGCTAAAACAAACGATAAGCTTGAGCCAATCCAGTTCTGAAAAATAAACATTAGCCCAATTAAACTATATAATACAATATGTCCTGCTTGAATATTGGCATATAGTCTAATAAGTAATGAGAAAGGCTTTATAAAAACCCCTAAAAGCTCAATTGGAGCAAGAACAATTTTGATTAGCACAGGTACGCCTGGCATCCAAAAAATATGTCCCCAATAACTTTTATTGGCTGTAAAATTTGTTATTAAAAAAGTTAAAAGAGCTAAAGAAAATGTAACGGCTATGTTTCCAGTAGCGTTGACACCAAGAGGCGTTAGCCCTAACATGTTTAAAAACCATATAAAAAAGAATATAGTTAGCAAAAAGCTCATGTAATTTTTATATTTTTTTTCCCCGATATTTGGAATGGCTATTTCGTCTCTGATATATAAAATAATAGGCTCAAAAAACCTTCCTACTCCCTTAGAAATTCCCTTGTTTTTAGAAAAGGACTTGGCCAAGCCTGAGAACAAGAAAAACATAATAAATGCAACTAAAATTATAGATGTAATATTCTTGGTTATTGAAAAATCTATTGGAGCAAAATTGATAATCTTATTGTTTTTGTCATAACTAAACTCTCCTTCTTTGTTTGTTTTAAAGATCTTGCTTTTATCGTAATTTAATCTGTAAAAGTTCCCGCTACTTTCGACTACAGTTTTTCCGTGCTTTAGCTTAGAAGACATAAAAAAATGAAATCCATTATCATATAATATTACAGGGAGAGGTAATTCCAAATATACTTTTTTCCCAGTGTCTTCATCAACCCAAGAAGTTAATGAGTAGGAATGGCTGTCTTTTAAATGATGAGAAATGTATTCTTTAATTTCTGTTTTGATATCTCCCTTTGTATTTTCATTTTTTGAAATATCAGCTGAAGGAGCTCCATGAGTATCAAGCCCAAAAACAAGAGAAAATAAGACAAAAATTGCAAGTTTGATGTTTTTCAATTTAACTCTTTGTTTTTTAGGTTAAAAATATGTGCGCAAATGTAAGGTTATTAAGTAAAAAACAAAAATTAAGAAACAATAAATTTTAAAGATTTTTTAATTCATTTTTTTTAACTGTTTCAAAAGAATATAAAATGAAATTGCAACTCCAGCTAATGTTAAAGAAACGGTAAAGGTTTTGTCATAACTATACTTTGAGTCTAAAAATTTGCCAAAGTAAGCAGAGCAAAAAATAGTAACTCCCATTTGAGTTACAAGGCCAATAAAAACAATAAATGGATTACGCTGTTTTTTCAGATTGAATTTTTTCGTTTGAAGAAATAGCCTTCATTTTTTTTGCTCCTTTCATTGAAATACTAGCATCTACATTTGCACCCGATTCAACAGCTAGTTTTCCCGCAATTACTTCTCCTTCAATTCGTGCTGTTGATTTTAATGATAAAATTCCTGAAACATCAAGATTACCCTTCAGCGAACCAGCTACATCTGAATTTTCGCAAGATATTTTTCCGTGAACAATTCCTTCTTCTCCAATTACAACTTTTCCTGTTGTAGTGATTGTTCCTTCAACCTTTCCGTCAATTCTGAAATCAGCCTGTGAAATAATGTTTCCTACAATTCGGGTAGTTTTCTCAATTATATCTATTTTGTTTGTTTCTCTGTTACTTTGCATCTCTTTATTATTTGATAAATTAAAAGCCATAATTTTATTTTAATCTAAAGTCTTGTAAATCAGCATGTTTTTATACTGGGAAGACAAACTTACAAAATTATTTTTAAGTTGAAACTCTTTAATGTTTTCCTTTATTTTTAGAGCGTCTTGTGCGGCTAAACTTCTTTCTGAATAATCATGAATTACCAAAAGTTTTCTTTCATAATCATACACGTCAACTGAAACTCTATGCTGAGGATTAATAATTTGTTTAATTAAACTGACATATTCCTTAATTTGATTTTCAGAAAAATCTGAATTTGACAAAGAAAAGACAAGTTTAAAGTCCAAATAAGGCTTTAAAGATAAATCAACATCATCAAAATATTTTGCTGAGTTTAGGTCAAATTTAGGTTTGATTGAATTTAAGTCAACTGAGTATTTATTTTCCAATTCAATCAATGCGCTTAAATAGCTTTTTACGCCCTCCAAACGACCTAATGACTTTGCTTTTAAAATTTCAAATTGAATTTGAATTTCTTCTGATTCAATAAGGTCCAATTGACTATCAATTATATTTAAAACTGTTTTAAAGTTTTGCAAATCAAAAGTTTTATTTAAACTATCTAACAATTTATTAGAAGATTCTATGTCTAGAATTAGAGCGGGATCTTTTGAAAGGATTCTTGCATATCTAGAAAGCGAATCATTCATTATTATATCTTCTTTTATTTTAAGATGTTGTGGTTCATTGTTGATTTTATATGATTTGTATAAAAGATATTTT